>CAYUZM010000546.1:0-4635 GCA_964449665.1 uncultured Solibacteraceae bacterium | reverse complement strand
CCGCCGATCAGGTTGAGCAAAGTCGACTTGCCGGAACCGGATGCGCCGATGATGGCGACCATTTCGCCCTTGGGAATGGAAAGGTTCAACGGATGAAGCGCGGTCACCTCGCGCTTACCCTCGAAGGTCTTGGAGACCTGCTGCAGATCGATCATGAGGATTGAGGTCTTCTATCAGAGTAACGCGCATGCTGCCGGGCCTTCGGGTCAGTGCGAGAATCGGAGGACAGTGCGCATTGGTGTAGATGCCGGCGGGACGTTCACGGACTTTGTTTTGCTGCATGACGACGGCCGGCTGGAGACGTTCAAGCTGCTTTCGAGCCGTGCCGCGCCGCACGAGGTGATTCTGCGCGGCATTGCGCTGGCGGCTGGTGGGGAGCGGGCAGCCGCGGGGAGTAGCGCCGCCGCCGGGACGCGGGCCGCTGAGGGAAAGCGCGCTGGGGAGGAGAAGCGCGCTGCCGCGGGAAACAGCGCCGATATCGTTCATGGTTCCACGGTTGCGACCAACGCGCTGCTCGAACGCAAAGGCGTGAAGACGGCCTTTGTGACAACCGCGGGGTTTGAGGACATGCTGATCATCGCGCGGCAGAACCGGCGCGAGCTTTACAACCTGATGCCGGAGCAGCCGCGGCGGCTGGTGCCGGAGGAGCTTTGTTTTGGGGCGCGGGAGCGAATGCTCTTTGACGGCACGGTAGTGGAGTCCCTGCGCGCGAGTGGACTTCGACGCGAGTTGGAACGAGCGGGGGTGCGGGCGGTGGCGATCTGCCTGCTGCACTCCTATCAAAACCCAAGGCATGAGCAGGCGCTGTTGCGCGAGTTGCGCGGGTTGGGGTATGTTTGCGCGTCGCATGAGGTGTCGCCGGAGTTTCGCGAGTATGAGCGTGCTTCGACAACGGTGATCAACGCCTATGTTGGGCCGCTGATGGATGAGTACTTGTCGAAGTTGGGCAAGGTTGCCATCATGCAATCGAACGGCGGGTTTCTGACGGCGGCGGAGGCGCGGCGCTGCGCCGTGCGCACGATTCTGTCCGGTCCGGCGGGCGGCGTGGTGGGCGCGCTGGAGATGGCGCGGGCATCGGGCTACACGCGGATTCTCGGATTCGAATGGGGCGGGACGTCGACGGAGGTGAGTCTGTGCGACGGCGCGCCGCGCGAGACTGTGGAAGCCTACGTCGATGGGCTTCCCGTGCGCGTGCCGATGCTGGACATTCACACGGTGGGCGCGGGCGGCGGGTCGATTGCGCGCGTGGATGCGGGCGGTTTGCTGCGCGTGGGGCCGGAGAGCGCGGGCGCCGATCCGGGCCCGGCCTGTTACGGCAAGGGCGTGGAGTGTACGGTGACGGATGCGCAGGTGGTGCTGGGGCGGATTCGTGCCGAGCAGTTTCTGGGGGGAAAGATGGCGATTGATTCGGGGCGCGCCGAGGCGGCGGTGGATGGAATCGCCAGGCAACTCCGGCTTTCGCGGGAGAAGGCGGCGGCGGGGGTTGTGCGGGTCGCCAACGCGAACATGGAGCGGGCGATTCGCGCCGTGTCGATTGAGCGAGGCCATGATCCGCGCGACTACGCACTGGTGGCGTTTGGCGGCGGCGGTGGACTGCACGCCTGCGAGATGGCGGCGGAGTTGGGAATGAAAACGGTGCTTGTGCCCCGCTTCGCCGAAGCGCTTTCGGCGCTGGGGATGTTGATGGCCGACAACGTGCGCGACTATGCGGCGGGCGTGCTGGGTGCGACGGACTTCGAGGCGAAGTTTCGCGCGCTGGAGAAACGCGCGGCGAAGGAACTGCCAGGCGCGGCTCTGGAACGAAGGGCCGATATCCGGTATGCGGGCCAAAGCTACGAACTGACGCTGCCGTGGGGCGAGAGCTTTCACGACGAGCACAAACGGGTGTACGGCTACGCATCGGAGTCGCGCGCGATCGAGGTGGTTACGCTGCGCGTTCGCGCACGCAGGGCGGTTGCGAAGCCGGTGCTGCCGCCGATGAAGCGCGTGCGCGGCGAGAGTGGCACGCGGCGAGTCTATGTGGATGGCCGTATGCAGGAGGTGCCTGTTTTGCGGCGCGCGCAGGTGGGCGCGAGGCCGCGGCGTGGTCCCGCGCTCGTGCTGGATTATGGCACGACGACGCTGGTTCCGGCCGCGTGGTCCGTTATGGTGGATCGCGCGGGGAACCTTGTGGCGAGGAAGGCCTGATGTTCCGCTCGTATCGCACCAAGTTGCAGGCGGCCTTTGTGGCGCTGGGCCTTGCGGCAATTGGCGTCACCGGGTATGAGGCCTCGGCGGGCGCGACGGCCGCACTGGAACGGGCCACGCTAGATGGGTTGACGGCGCTGCGCGATACCAAGCGGAGGCAGGTGGAAAGCTACTTTCGCGACGTGCGGAGCCACGTGCTGGCGCTCTCTTCGGATGAATCGATCATTGTCGCGCTGGAGGAGTTTGCCAAGGCCTGGCCCGCGCTTGACGCGCGCGGCGACGCGGCGCGTATTCAGAAGCTGCACTCGTTGTTCATCACGAACAATCCCCATCCCGTGGGTTCGAAGGATCTTCTGTTGAAGCCGGACGGCGGCGGGCCGTATGGCGAGATTCACGCGCGCTACCACCCGACGCTTCACCGCTATCAGAGCGCGTTCGGCTTCTATGACATCTTCCTGATCGATGCCGCCTCGGCGCGCGTGCTCTACACCGTGTTCAAAGAAACTGACCTGGGTGGGGAGTTGGATCAGCCGCCGCTACCCGGGAGCGGTTTGGCGCGCGTGTATGGCCGCGCCATGCGATTGCCCGCGCCCGAGCAAACGGCGATGGAGGACTACGCGCCGTATACGGCATCGAACAACGCCCGCGCGGCTTTTGTGGCCGCGCCCATCTGGCGGGCGGGGGAAAAGATCGGCGTGCTGGCGATTCAGGTTGCGGTGGAGGAGTTGCACCGGGTGACGACCGGCAATCCGAACTGGAGCACGGAAGGGATGGGGCGCGCGGGACGCGCGTTCATTGTCAGGCCCGATGTGGGCGCGCCACTGGATGAGAAGGCGGAGGCGAAGCGCGCCGCCGAAGTGCTGCGTTCGTCGGCGAAGCTGAACGTGCCGGGTGTGAATTGGGTGCTCGTTACGGAGATCGACGCGGCCGAGGCGCTCGCGCCGGTGCGCGAGTTGCGGATGCGCATCTTGCTTTGGGGCGTTGTGGTCGGTCTCATCTTCTTCGTGGCTGCGTGGGGACTGGCGCGCTCGGTAACCGAGCCGGTGCTGGCGTTGGCGAAGAGCGCGCGCAGGCTGGGCGCGGGCGATTTCGGAGTGCAAATTCCGGTTTGGTCGAACGATGAGATTGGGCAACTGGCCGAGTCGTTCAACCAGATGGCGGAGGATCTGCGGGCAACTACGGTATCGCGCGACCGTCTGGACGAGGCCAACCAGAAGCTGCGCGAACTGGCCGACCGGTTGCTGGAGTCGCAGGAAGAGGAGCGCAAGCGGCTGGCGCGCGAATTGCACGACGACATCACGCAGCGCATGGCCTCGATCGCCATTGAGGCGGGGAAGTTGAAGCAGGCCTCTGGCGATGACGCGGTGCGATGGCGGGCGGGCATCGAACGCCTGCAGCAGCAGATGGCGCGGCTTTCCGACGATATTCACGGGTTATCGAGGCGTCTGCATCCTTCGACGCTCGACGATCTGGGGCTGGCTGCTGCCGTGGAAGGCGAGAGCCGCAGCTTTTTCGAACGCGGCGGGCCGCCGGTGGATGTGCGCATCGAGGGAGCGCTCGACGATATTTCCGAACCTGTTCAGTTGGCTTTGTACCGTGTGGTGCAGGAGGCTTTGCGGAACATCGCGCGCCATGCGTACGCCTCTGAGGTGAGCCTGCGTATTCACCGGACGGACCAGCGCGTGGAACTGATGGTGCGAGACGATGGACGCGGATTCGAACGCGGCGCCCAGGGCTGGCACGCGGGGCTGGGCCTGGCGAGTATGGAGGAGCGCATGCGCCTTTTGGGCGGCAGTTTGACGGTTGAATCGCAAGTGGGCAAGGGAACGCTTGTGCGCGCGGAGGCGCCGGTATGAAGAAGCCGCGCGTGATACTCGCCGACGATCACAAGATTGTGCTCGAAGGACTGCGGGGATTGTTGTCGGCGGAATTCGAACTGGTAGGCGAGGCGGCCAATGGCCAGGAGTTGCTGGAGCGCGCAAGAGAGCTTGCGCCCGACGTGGTGGTGGCCGATATTTCGATGCCCCTGTTGAATGGAATTGATGCGGTGCGCAAGATGCGGGAAGAGGGCGGCACGGCGAAGGTGGTGTTTTTGACGATGCATCCCGACGTGGTCTATGCGACGCGCGCGCTGGATGCGGGCGCTTCGGGCTATGTTTTGAAGCATTCGGCCTCAGACGAACTGGTGGAGGCGATCAAGATTGCGCTACGCGGCGGGACGTATCTTTCGCCGCAGGTGCGGAACCCAGCCGTGACGGCGTTGATGGACGAGACGCGGCGGCACGAGAAGGGGACGATTGAACTTACTGGACGGCAGCGTGAGGTCCTGCAACTGCTGGCCGAAGGGAAGTCAGCCAAGGAGATTGGCGGGCCGCTTGGTATTTCCGCCCGCAAGGTGGAAACGCACAAGTAAAAGATTATGGGCGATATTGGTTTGAAAATCCGCCC
>CAYUZM010000545.1:4326-4646 GCA_964449665.1 uncultured Solibacteraceae bacterium | reverse complement strand
TGGCCTGCAGCAGATGGCGCGCCAGGCGCTGGCGCACGCTGCCGAAGGTGACCGATTCCACAAGCGCCACCAGATGGCGCAGGCGGCGTCCTACGACGGCCAGAATCTTGAGCGGCACCGTGGGGTGGGTGAAGCAAAAGCGCTGGAAGTCGTCTTTGCGCAGCAGCAGCACGAGGCAATCGCTGAGCGCGACGGCGGAGGCGGGGTAGGGACCGCCGTCGAACAGGGGCACCTCGGCGATGCTCGAAGTGGGGCCGTCGACGGCTAGGGTCAGTTCGCGTCCGGAGGGCGAGGTTTTGACGATCTTGACGCGGCCCTCG
>CAYUZM010000545.1:0-4316 GCA_964449665.1 uncultured Solibacteraceae bacterium | reverse complement strand
TGGTCCGTTTGAATCGGCCAACTGCCATCACCGAGGAACCCGGCCCTAACGCCCGTCGAGACGAGCCTTTCCCATGCATCTGGCTGCTTATGGGCAAACACGATGACCAAGCGTCCGGTCGGATCGAGTGCCGCACCGCAGGCCTGGAAGGCATGGAGCATGCCGTCCTCGTATGCGGCCCTGGATCTGGTCCCATCACCACTGAAGCGGCTCGAATCATCTATTAGCTCACCGTCGTTCGCCTCGTGGTCCCACTTGGGTGCCAGTGGCTGAGAGAAGACCTCATCGAAATCCGGCGAAGACCCGTGGAGTGTCCGTCGTAGCCAGACATAGAAGAAGTCCATCAAGTCGGAGTAAGGAATGGCATCATAGTAGGGGGGGTCGGTGAGGATATCGGCCAACGGGGGCCGTTCTTCCGGCGTGAGACTGGCGAACATGGGGGCGCGGTCAAAGAGCAGGGCGCGAGGGTTGGTGGATGTGGGTTCCAAGGAGAACATGGTACGCCATCGCGCCAACTAAGGTGTTCGGTGTAACCCCCTAGGCAAGTCTTGGTCTCCGTTTGAGGTTTCCTCCCTATTTTCGCGGCGTGGCGCGAGGCCGAAACTGTATGCAGGGCTCAGTGCCTCCCCGCGGGGAGGCGCGCCCCGGAAAAGGTAGGCAACAGCGATGGGAAGCCGGCTGCGCACACGAGAGATTCGCCGCAAGGGTATGGCGATCATTATGACCGCACTGATGCTTGTATTCGTCATCCCCGTGGTGGGGTTGGCCATCGATGCGGCGGTTTTGTACACGATCAAGGCGCGATTGCAAACGGCGGTGGACGCGGGCGCCATCGCGGCGGCGCGAACCCTGAACAAGGGGCTGACGCTGGCCGAGCAGGCGGGCAACGCGCAGGCAAAGGCAACGTCGTATTTCTACGCCAACTTCCCAGAAGGCGCGCTGGGTGCGACCAGCGTGACCGTGCCCACGCCGGACGTATCCGAATCCGGCTACCGGCGCCGCACCGTTTCCGTGACGGGCAGCGTGATGGCCCCCACGTACTTCATGCGGGTATTCGGCTACACAAGGACGAGGGTTCAGGCGACGGGCACGGCCACGCGCCGCGATGTGAACATCATCATGGTGCTGGACCGCTCGGGCTCGATGAACACTTCCGGTTCGTGCACACCGATGAAGAATGCCGCCAAGGACTTCGTCAGCCTTTTCGCCAACGGGCGCGACCGGATCGGCATGGTCACCTACAGCACCGGCTACTTCCAGGCGTTCCCGCATACGATGGATTTTCTGACGGCGAGCCCGAATATCAATTCCAGGATCGACGCGGTGACCTGTACCGGTTATACGAATTCGGCCACGGCGGTTTCGGAAGCCTATAACCACATTGCGGCGATCAACGAGCCGGGCGTGCTCAACATCATTCTGTTCTTCACGGACGGAATCCCAACGGCGCTCACGGGCTCATTTCCCGTCAAGAGGCTGCAGGACAACCGGTACGGATACTTCGACGGGAATGACGAAGCCCAGCCTCGAGGGAACGACTCGGCCCGCGAAGACTATAACTCGACCAACAACATATACACCAACATTCCGCCAAGCCCATGTACGACAACGGTCGCAGGCGTGACGCACTCATGGTACAAAGCGTCCAACTCGCCCACCACATACTTGCAGGCGTCGCCCAACCCCGCCTGGACGCCCGCCGACAAAGTGGGAGTGCTGAAAGGCGGCAGCGGGGCGAGTACGGGAGTCACAACAGGACTCTACAAATCCCTTGCGACCTCGATCAGCGCCGAAGATGGCGGCGTGATCACGGATCGAGCGGGTTGCCGTTTCAATTCGAGCGTCTTTAGTGGGAACGTGAACTACGTTCGCCGTGATATCGCCTACATTCCCGGCGCCGATGTCTACGGCAACTCTGCGCGCGGACTGGTCACCACGGATGACTTCGGAGCCGGGAACTACAGTGGCCAGATTCGTCCTGACACACCGATCTCGCTCCTCAAAGCGGCCAAGAACACGACTTACAACGCTTCCATTCGCATTCGTAGTGATACGCGCCTGCAGCCGGTGTTCTACATTATCGGCCTCGGCAATCCGGCCGATCCGGATCCGTATTCCCAGCCGGATACGGACCTATTGCTCAGGATGTCCAACGATCCGACCAGCCCCGAATACGTCGACACGCAGCCCGACGGCATGTTTGTGTTTGCGCCGGACAACTCGCAGCTCAACTCCGCCTTCGTCCGCGTGGCTTCGGAAATTCTCCGTATCGCCAATTGACCGGGAGCTCTAGTGACGCGCGGCCGCTTCGGCGGCCCGCATCACCCGGAGCAGGTTGCCGCCATAGATTTTGCGGATCTGTTCCGCCGTGTAGCCGCGTTCCAATAGTGCGCGCGTGAGCGCGGGGAACTTGGAGACGTCGTCGAGCCCGGCGGGGACGCAATCGACGCCGTCAAAATCGGTACCGATACCGGCGTGATCGACGCCCGCGATCTTCACAATGTAGTCGATGTGGGCGACGGTCTCTTCGAGCGTTGCCCGCGGCGCCTTCGTCCCTTTAGGCGCGGTGCCGAGCCACGACGATTGGTTGGCCGAGCGCTGCGAGACGAATTCGCAACCGAAGTTCACCTGGACGACGCCCCCCTTTTTCGCCAGCGCCACAATCATCTCGTCGGTCATGTTGCGGGCGATGGCCGAGAGGGCGCGGCAGGAGCTGTGCGAGGCCAGCGGCGGGGCCGTGCTCGCTTCCAGCACGTCGAAGAACGTCTTGTCGGAGACGTGCGAGATATCGACCATCATGCCCATGCGGTTCATCTCGGCGACCATTGTGCGGCCGAGCGAAGACAGGCCGGTCGTCTTGCCAGAGGCATCGCCCGAACTGCCCGCCCAATGGTTGGTGTTGGCGTGGGAGAGCGTCATGTAGCGCACGCCGAGGCTGTAGAACTGGCGCAGAAGGCGGGGGGAGTCTTCGACGGCGTGGCCGCCTTCGATGCCGATGAGGGCAGCGATCTTGCCCGAGGCGTGGATCTGTTCGATCTGCGCGGCGGTGGTGGCAAGGGCAAAGTCGTTCGGATGCGCCTCGACGATGTCGTGGCGGATGGTGTCGATCATCTCCAGTGCGCGGTGGGCGGACTGGTTGGTCTTTTCGAACGTGCCGGAGACATAGGCGGCGAAGAACACCGCGCCCACGCCGCCTTGGCGCAAGCGGGGCACATCGGTGTGGCCGTTGGGACGGGCTTTGCCGATATCGGCGCCGCGGAGCGTGTCCGAGGTGACGTCGTTATGGGTGTCGATGAGAAGGGCGCTGCGGTGAACGCGTTCCACCTCGGCGGCGGTCACCGCGCGGCGGGATGGAGCGGCGGCGGGCGCGGCGGTGGCGAGCGAGGCCGCCAGGAGCGATGCAATCAGCTTCACTGAGCCAGCGTAGCAGCCGCCGCCGGGCGCTTGGTTCCGGTGTTGTGCACGGCGGCCGCCGTGAAGACGCCCGCCATGCCGAAGTTGGCGATGGCGGCGTAGCGTCCCGATTCGGGCGAGCGGCGCACGAGGAACCATTGCCCGGCCAGCGCCGACCCGGTGACCAGGGATTTCACGGCGATGCCGCGCCCGCCGAAACGGCCGTCGGTGCCGCGCAGGGCGGGGTTCAACTCGCGCTTTCCATAGGATGTGGCAAGATCGGCGGCGGCCGCGACGGCGAGTGCCACCAGCGAGGCCTTCCACAGGCGGGGCGTGGGGGCGAGCGGACGTTCGGGGGGCGCCTCGGTGCGAAGGCGCTCGACCAGGGCGGCGCTGGGGACCGAGGGCGGCGTGGGCGCCGCGCCCGAGGGATCGGCGGCGGAAAGGGGGAGCACTGAGGCGGCCAACAGGAGTGCAATCAATCGCATAAGTCCTCCGGAGCGGGTTGTTCCCGAGCGCTGGAAAACGCCAACGCGGGTGATTCCCGCGCGCTGGAAAACGCCAACGCGGGCGGTTCCCGCGCGCTGTAAAACTAATGTATAGCGATTGTTTCGCGAGTCGGGCTGGGTGGCAATTCAGGAGATTCCCAAGAGTAGTCCGGTGGAGATAGGGCGGTAGAGGGGGAGGAAACGCGTGGAAAGGTGGTGGGCGAGGGGCTGAGTGCTCCTCAAACGCGTGTTCGGCGCGGTAAAATGGGAAGCGGAGGAATGGCTGAGCGGTTTAAAGCGGCGGTCTTGAAAACCGTTGACGGGGTGACTCGTCCGGGGGTTCGAATCCCTCTTCCTCCGCCACACCCACGCGGTAGCCGTGGGCTTGCAGGATCTCTTTCCCATTAGGCCCGAGCAGGAATGCCGTGAACTGGC
>CAYUZM010000544.1:0-4658 GCA_964449665.1 uncultured Solibacteraceae bacterium | reverse complement strand
ATCTCACCGGACTTCCCCCGACCTACGAAGAGATCGAAGCCTTCGAGAAAGACACCCCGCCCGCAGCGTTCGAGAAGGTGGTCGATCGCCTCCTCGCCTCTCCCCAATATGGTGAGCGCTGGGGACGCTACTGGCTCGACGTGGCGCGCTACGGTGAAGACGACTACCGCAGTCTCGACCCGATGCGCCGCGGTCTCAACCCCTATCCCAACGCATTCGTTTATCGCGACTGGGTCATTCAGGCCTTCAATGACGACATGCCCTACGACCAGTTCGTGAAGGCACAGCTCGCCGGCGACCTGATGGACGAAAAGCAGCGCCACAAGACTCTGCCCGGTACCGGATTCCTGGGCCTGGGCCCCTGGTATTACGACAACGGCTCGGTGGAAGTGACCCGCGCCGACGAACGCCATGACCGCGTCGACGTGGTCACGCGCGGCTTCCTTGGCCTTACGGTCGGCTGCGCGCGCTGCCATGATCACAAGTACGATCCGATTCCCACCACCGACTATTACTCGCTCGCCGGCGTCTTCTACAACACCACCTATCACGAATACCCACTCGTGCCGGCCGATGTGCTCGGCAAATTCAAAGCCATTGAAGACGAGATCGAACAGAAGAACAAACTGTTGCGCGAGATGCAGCAGAACCTGAGCAATCAGCTCTCGCAGTCGCTCGTCTTCCAGACGGCGAACTATCTGCAAGGCGTGTGGGAAGTGACCGGGCCGAGGAAGATGCTGAAGCCGGCGGTCGTGGAGAATCGCAAACTCGACTACGAACTGCTCGACCGCTGGATCGCCTACATGGCCAAGGAGACCGACAAGTACACGCACAAGCAGGCGTGGCAGAAGTTGATGAAGAACGCGAAGGCCACGCCCGAGCAGGTGAAAAAGGCGGCCACTGAGTTCCAGGAGATGGCTGTGAAGGCGATGCTCGCCAAGAACGAATTGGGCGAGGAAAACGAGATCATCACGGCGAAATCGCTCGAAGGCACAAAGAAGAAGAAGCGCGCCAACAAGCCGAACGAGTTCATCACGAACGACGACTTTTGTCCCGGCTGCGGCCTCCAGTTGAAGAACCTGCCCGAAAGCGAGATGAGCTTCTGGACCGAAGTCTTCCAGCGCGAATTGAGCGACTCAGACGACCCGAACGCCATGATGGAACTCTTCGGACGCATGGGCAAACCGGGCGTGCTGATGTTCCGCGGCTGGGGTTTGGAGAGCCGCGTGGGCGCCGAGTCGCAGGCCATGATGGCCAAGGTGAAAGAAGACATCGACGCGGCGAAGAAAAAGCTGGAGCCCTACTATCCCTACCTGCACGGCGTGAAGGATTCCGATAAGCCCGTGAACATTCAGGTGAGCAAGCGCGGTGATCCGTTCAACCTCGGCGACGAAGTGCCCCGCCACTTCCTGAGTGTGTTAAGCAAGGACGAGCCGAAGCCGTTTTCCAAGGGCAGCGGCCGCATGGAACTGGCCGAGGCCATCGTCAAGGAACCCATCGCGGCGCGCGTCATCGTGAACCGCATCTGGAAGGGCCACTTCGAAACGGGCCTCGTCGATACGCCCAGCAACTTCGGACTTACCGGCGAGAAGCCCGCGAATCCCGAACTGCTGGAATACCTCGCGGCCACATTCAGTGCCGGCGGCATGTCGATCAAGAAGCTGCATCGCGAGATCATGCTCAGTTCGGTTTATCAACTCGGCACCGAGATGGACAAGGCCGCGTACGCAAAGGACTCGGCGAACCGGCTCTACTGGCGCGCCAACCGCAAGCGCCTCGATGCCGAACAGATTCGCGATTCGATTCTGATGGCAGCCGGCAACCTTGACGATTCGCTCGGCGGGCCGTCCATTGAACTGACGCCCACCAACTATCGCCGCACCGTCTACGGCAAGGTGAGCCGCTATAAGCTCGACCAGTACCTTCAACTCTGGGACTTCCCCAGCCCAAACATCAGCGCCGAAAAACGTTTCGTCACCACCGTGCCTCTGCAGCGCCTGTTCCTCATGAACAGCGACTTCGTGCAGTATGAGGCCGAAGAACTCGCCAACCGCGTCGCAGGCGAAGCCGATAACCGGGCGCGTATCCGCAAGCTATACAAGCTGCTCTATGGCAGGCAGCCCTCCGAGCCGGAGATCGTGGCGGGCATCGAGTATCTGAAGGCCGAGCCGATGCTGGAATACGAAGAGGGCAAGAAGCGTCCGGCCAAAGACGGCAAGGACGCCAAGCCCGAGTCAAAGCCGAAGCCGCCTGAAGCCATGCTTACCGGCGATGCTAAACCGGCCCCCGCGGAGGATGCCAAGCCGGCGTCCATGGAAAAACCCGCTCCCGCCACACCGTCGGAAGAAGGCGGCGAGGGGGCGGGAACGGGTCAGGTCGAGGCCGCCGATATGCCTGCCCCCATGGAGATGGGCATGGGCATGATGGCGGGCGTGATGCCCGGCGCGCGCGGCGGCGAAAAGAAGGCCGATGAGGTGAAGTACGAACCCTCGGCGTGGGGCCGCTACGCCAAGGTGCTCATCAGCGCCAGCGAGTTCATGTTTATCAACTGACAAGTTCGAATACGGCAGGGAGAGACCTCATGGAGTTTCCACACAAGGCGCGCAATCCACTCACGCGGCGCGAAGCGTTGATGCGGGTCGGCAACGGGTTCGGCTTTATGGCCTTCGCCAGCCAGTTGAGCCAGACCGTCGCGCGCGCCAACACCATCGGCGTGAGCGACGGCACGGCCATCTCCGCGCTCGAACATCCGCAAAAAGTGAAGCGCGTCATCTTCCTCTTCATGAACGGTGGCTGCTCGCAGGTGGACAGCTTCGACCCCAAGCCGATGCTCGACAAGTACGACGGCCAACCCATCCCCGGCGGCGAGGTAAAGACCGAGCGCAAAACCGGCGCGCTCATGAAGTCGCCGTTCAGCTTTAAGAGGCACGGCAAGAGCGGCATCGAATTGAGCGAGTTGTGGCCGCACTTGGGCGAAGTCGCCGACGACATCTGCTTCGTGCGTTCCGTGCACACCGAGATTCCGAACCACGAGCCGTCCTGCCTGATGATGAACACGGGCGCGAACCAGGCCGGGCGTCCCTCGCTCGGCGCGTGGATGACCTACGGCCTCGGCACCGAGAACAAGAATCTGCCCGGCTACGTTGTGCTCTGTCCCGACGTGCCCACCACGGTAGGGCCGCCGCTGTGGTCCAACGGCTTTCTGCCCGCCATCAACCAGGGCACCTACATCTCCGACAAAGTGCAGACCGGCCCCGACGGCGCGCCGATGATGCCCGAGATGGCCGGCAAAGACGCCAAGGACAAGAAGGTCGAAATCGAGAAATCATTCGACCCGAAAAAGCTCATCAGCTACGTGAGCAACCCCAAGTTTTTCCTACCCGAACAGCGCCGCGAGCTCGACCTGCTGGCGAAGCTCGAGAAGATGAACGGCACCACCGCCGACCCGCAGGTGGAAGCCGTCATTCAGTCGATGGAAGTCGCCTACCGCATGCAGACCGAAGCGCCCGACGTCTTCGACATCCGCAAGGAATCCGAAGCGACGCAGAAGCTCTACGGCCCCGGCAGCACGGCACGCGGTTGTCTGATGGCCGTCCGCCTCGCCGAAAAAGGCGTGCGCATGACGCAGGTCTACTATGCGAAAGGCGATCCGTGGGACGCGCATGGCGACATCCTGGCCCACAAGATCAACGCCAAGAACTCCGACCAGCCCTTCGCCGCAGTGGTGAAGGATCTGAAGTCGCGCGGGCTATGGAAGGACACGCTCGTCGTCTGCGGTTCCGAGTTCGGACGCACGCCCGTGCGCGAAGTGGGCGGCGGTGGGGCCAGCATCCGGCGCGGGCGTGATCACAATCCGTTCGGCTTCACCATGTGGCTTGCCGGCGGCGCGATCAAAGGCGGCATGACCTACGGCGCCACCGACGACTTCGGCTTCAAGGCCGTCGAGAAACCCGTGCATGTCCACGACATCCACGCCACCATCCTGTACCTGATGGGCATTGAGCACACCAAGCTCACCTACCGCTACAGCGGCCGCGATTTCCGCCTCACCGACGTCAGCGGCAATGTGCTGCACGAGATCCTGGCATAGACGCGCGTGCTCTGCATGGGATAGTCTTGCCGGAATGCCACGCTCCTATCCTCTGGCCGCCCTCTTCCTCTGTGCGGTCTGCGCCGGCCAGCCGGCCGCGTTCGTGCACCACCGCGCCGAAGATATCGCCGCGAAAGAGAAGGATCTTCCGGCGAAAGTGAACGCCCAAGGACTTGCCTTCGCCGTGCTGGAACGAACTCCCACAACGGTCACGGGCTTGCTCTTCCGCGCCAAGACCGGCGACGCCGAACTCCACGAGCAGATGGCCGATTTCGTTACCGTGCGCTCCGGCCGCGCCACGCTGATCGTGGGTGGAGAGCTACGGAATCCACGCAAAGTGGGTGAAGGCGAATTCGCCGCGCCCTCGATCTCCGGTGGCGAGAAACGAGCGCTCGGCGCAGGCGACCTCGTTCACATTCCGCCCAAAGTGCCGCACCATTTCGTGATCGAGGATGGTCAAACTTTTTCCTACATCCTGGTGAAGGCGAGAGAATAGTTGGACGCGCGCGCCCTGCCGGAGTTCGCGCCGCCCGTCTCGCCTCGCCCCAACGCCCAAACCGTCATGCTC
>CAYUZM010000543.1:0-4667 GCA_964449665.1 uncultured Solibacteraceae bacterium | reverse complement strand
AGGCAGAGCAGCGCCGCAAGTCGGAAGAGGCATTGCGGTTCATCCGAGATCTCGATGAGGACCGGGCCCAAACGAATCGCCGGAATCAACGCACGCAGTTGCTCATGTCCATCGACTGGTGGGGCTCGTCTGCGCCGGACCAGTTGAGGAAGGAAGCTCAGGCAGCGATGCGGCAGGCACTGCAACGCCTTCCCGAGTCCACATCGCCCGAAGAGCTGCGGGCATCGCACACGAACGTCGAGCAGCTCTATGAGTTGGCCCTTCAGGCTTTGAACCATGTACCCG
Source organism: uncultured Solibacteraceae bacterium (assembly GCA_964449665.1). Classification (GTDB taxonomy): domain Bacteria; phylum Acidobacteriota; class Terriglobia; order Bryobacterales; family Bryobacteraceae; genus JAFLBB01. The sequence continues at coordinate 4,382 of CAYUZM010000543.1, read as the reverse complement.
GCTACATCGCCCGTTCGGAATGGGAGTTCAACGACTGGGACGAGAAGCAGCGATTGCAGCGCGCAGTCTGGAACCATGTGCTGGCAAAACTGCGAAATGAAAACACGTCTGGCCGCGTATCGAGCGGCGAGCTGAGTTGGTTGCAAATCTGCCCGAAGGTCGAGCGGTTCATAGAGCAGTGGATGAATGAGAACTCGAATTGAGGATGCTCCTGCCGTTCCCCGAAGTGCGTCAACGGGCTTCCATTGAGTTTTCTCGGCTCGGTTGAACCCTAAGCACTCCTTCCGCCTTCCGCGCGTTACAGCGCAAATTCTGCGGCTCGTAGTGCGTGGCGCGTGTCGGCGGACGCGCGATCGCGCATCGGCGCAGGTGGCGGGGCTCGAGCCTGACATGGTCGTATCGTCCGTTACAGCGATGGGATCCGGAATCGGCTGAACTGGCGAGTGTCGCCACATCTCCTGTTTCCTTCCCTCGGACGCCCTCGCTTTCGCTGGCGGTGCAGGCCTCGACGTCGACCACCATCGGCCACGACGATGCCAGCTCGCGCAGAGGACCTAGCGGAAAGCCCTCTGCGCGTCTTCAGTCGCCGGCCGCGCCTGCCACCTGCGGCTCGGGCACGATGCCGTACTTCGCCAACAGCTCGAAAACCTCACGCACGATCCGCGCCGACGTTCCCAACGTGGGAGCGGGCGCGGGCGGCGGCGCTATCGCCGGGCCCGGCTGCACGGCCGCGAGCGCTTTTCCTTTCCCAACCTTGCCGCGGTAGCCGGGGCTCTGGTCGGCAAAGCGCTCCATTGCCGTGTCCATGTCGGGCTGGCTCGGGTGAACGTAGCGGCTCAAGGTCCGAACGTCGCTATGGCCGAGGATCGCGGCCAAGGTGGCGACGCTCATGCCCTGGCTCGCCATGCGCGTTGCAAAGGTGTGCCGGAGGTCGTAGAGACAGAACTTCACGCCCGCGCGCCTCAGTGCTCGCTTGTGCTCGTTGTTCAACTTCGTGCGCGCGCTGTCGGCCTGCTTGCCGGGAAAGAGAAACGACTCCGGCTCGCGGCCGGCCGTGCGGCGCTTCACAATGTCGAGCGTCTCGCCGATCAGCTTCAGCGTGCGCCTGGCGGCGCGCGACTTCCCTTTACGAATCGTGATGCTGCGGCGCCGCTCATTGAAGTCCTGGGCCCGGAGTGCGAGCACTTCCGATGGGCGCATGCCGGTGAGCACCATCATGCGGGCCAGGTCGTAGAGCGTCGGATTGTACTTGGCGGCGGTGAAGTACTTCGCCTCCGTTTCCTCGCTCACCACGTTGATGCGGATGGCGTCACGGTCAGAAGGCACCTTCACCTCGCGCACGGTGTTTGTGAAGCACCAGCGGTGCGTGATGCCGTACTGGTACAACTTCGATAGGTTGTGCAGATCGTGGCGCACGGTGACCTTCTTGACGCCTTGCTGGAAGCGGTGAAGCTTGAAGTTCTCCAATTCAATGGCCTCGATCTTGTGCAGCAGCTTCCCTTCGAAGAACGGCAGCAGCGATGTGAAGCTGGTGCACATGCGCTTGAACGTGTGAGGATGTTCGCTGTATTCGAATTGAGCCCACTGCAGGAACTGTTCGACACCCGCGCCGAACAACATCGGGCAGGCGGGCACGGCGCGCCCGAGGCCCCCAGCCAGGCGCACGCGCATCTCCGCTTCGAACTGCTCGGCATCGCTTCGGTTCTCCTCCGACGCCGGCAAGCCAGTGTCTCCGGAGTACTCGCGGCCTTCGTAGCGAAAGCTGAACTGCCAACTCTCCCCGGTTACGCGCACAGACATGAACGGTTCTCCTCTATCAACGGACCGCCATGCTTCGCAGGTCGGCCAGCAGCTCCGCATCTTCGGCGATGAGCTGTTCAGGGCAGGCTACAAAATCGCAGATCATGCGCCAGGCGGCGTCCGACAACGCATGCCGCTCAGCGGCGGCGCGACGGGCGGCGAGTCGCTCTCTTCGGCTTCGTCCTCTCATCAGCCCTCAGTCCTTTCTCTACGGTCATGCTCAACCCTCTACAGCTTATGCTCAACCCCCTACGGGAATCAATAGTACTATTTGCCTATGATGCTGTACCCTGTTAAGCTTCCGACATGGCTTCGAAGCTATCAGCAGAGGCTCTTGAGTACTTTAAGAAGCAAGGCGCGAAGGGTGGAAAGCTCGGCGTCAAGGCGCGCATGGAAAAACTCACACCCGAAGAGCGCACCGCAATTGCACAAAAGGCGGCGGCGGCGCGCTGGGCGAAGAAGCCAGCGAAGAAGAGGGCTTAGCAGTGCCTCGATTCGATTTACGCGCGCTGCTGCCGGGGATGTGGATCGCAGTTGTTCTATCTACCGTCACGTCTACGTTTGGGAATGCACAGGATTATGGGACAGCAGCGATCGCGATTAGTCAGCCGGGGAAGTATGTCGTCTTGGCTGCCGACAGTCGAGTGAATCATGGGCGAGAGAGTCTGATTCCCGACACTCGATGCAAGATCAGGGTCCACGGCAAGTTCGCTTTCGTCGTCGCCGGAGTCCACGGCAGACCGGGTGGTGAGTTTGACGTTCGGGAGTCGCTGAACCAGGCTTCCATCGAAAGCGATTCGCTTGGAGAGTTTTTTCGGATGGCCGAAGCTGAAATTGTTGCGAAGTTTGAACGTGCCTATGCTGATTTCCTCCGTACGAATGCGGAGCACGCCAACCGGCCGCTGCCGCTGCAGTATGGAGTTGCATTCCGTGGTTCCGATGGACCCAGCTTCATGATGAGAGGTTTGGAATATCGCGATGGTCGAGCTCACCCGGTTGGGGACACGGAGGCGGACGGCAAAGATCGAACGCGAATTTCAATGATGGGGGAAAACGATCACATGGGCGAGGAAGTCGCTCGGCGCGGAGGGAGCGCCCAGCAGCTGGCGCGTGCTGCGATTCAGCGTGAGATCCTTATGCACCCGAGCACGGTGGGGCCCCCGGTGACAGTCCTAACGATTGACGCCCAGGGAGTGAGGTGGGATGAGCCCGGAGCATGCTCGTTGTCGTCATTGCAAACCTGGATGCCTTAGGAACGGCGCGATACAAGGTGTGTCAACCAGCTTTACGAGTCATGCTTGGAGCAAGCAATCATCACGGCGTGTAGCTGGACGAATGAACGTGTGATGAACACAACCGCCAAGGAGACGTGATAGCAATGCAAATCGATCCGGCGTCCGCAACCGCTCTGGCTGCCACTGCTGCTAACTCTGCTCAGGGCATCGTGAGGACTCTTTTCGGCCCTGCTGCTGAGCAAGTTGGTTTGATACTTGCGGAATCAGTTGGCGCGTACCGCCACCGAAACCTGGCGAACATAGTTCTCAAGGCCAAAGAGAAGCTTGATGCTGTGGGCCTTCCAGTCCGCTCAGTCCCGTTGAAGATTATTCATCCGATGTTGGAGGCCGCAAGCCTGGAAGAGGAGCCCACGCTTCAGGACCTTTGGGCGTCGATGCTCGCAAACGCAGCCTCTGATGGATCGGGCGTCTTACCGTCATTCCCGGAGATCCTCCGACAAATGACCGGGGTTGACGCGAAACTGCTGTGTGAGTTTGCAAAGCAAAATGACGGTGAATGCTTGCTTGGTTTTGGTCGGCCCTCGGCCGTCGAGATCGAGAAGTCGGCGACTCGCCCTAAACCTCGAAGCTCTCCGGCTTGGCGGGCATTCTTGGATGCGGGCGTTGCCGTTGACCCTGGCACTACGAAACCTGGTGAAGCAGGAATGCGAATGGCGGGCGCGGATCTTCAAAACTATCAGGTAAGCTTGGGAAATCTCCTCCGCTTGGGCCTCCTAGTCCGTGAGGTTCGAGCAAGCGGTAAAGTTCGAATCGCATTTGCGGGCCCTAGTGATCGTGAGGATGCCGGTAGCGGAATGGACCATGAGGAAGAGATAGTTGTGAGTGTGCTCGGCCGGCAGTTCCTTACAGCGTGTCAGACCCCACCGCCAATCGGCCAGAGGGACTGCGTCTCGCCATCTCGTTAGAATGGACTCAGCATGGCCTTGGTCACCCGACAGAACGTCTTCGTGGTCGTATCGAAGTATCCAAACGAAGCGCTCTCACACCAGCTTGCGCAACGCTATCATCAGGACCAGTTGCTCATCGGGATGGGGGTTTGGCTGGTTGCCAGTTCGGAGACCGAGAAGGATTTCAGCGACCACATGGGCATCACGGCCGGAAATTTCGGACCTTGCTTCATAACCAGCATTGGCAACTTCTACGGCGTGATGCCGGAAGAGGTTTGGCAGTGGATCTCTCTCAGGTTGGGGTTGCGCATCCATGCCTGAACCGCAAGCGCTCGTCCCACCGAACGAAGAGCTGCTAAAGCAGAATCGCGAGTCCTTTTCCAGCGCTGCCGATGGCAGC
>CAYUZM010000542.1:0-4679 GCA_964449665.1 uncultured Solibacteraceae bacterium | reverse complement strand
CACCTCCGACTGGGGGCTGGCGCCCGCCGACGGCGGCGGACGGGAGGGCACCCGGGCGCTGGCCAAACTGCGCGAAATGAAATTCGTCCGGGGCCCCTACCCGTTCGCCGTTTGGGGCGACCGCTTCATCTTCTCCGGCGGGCGCGGCGACACGGTCAACCTTTGGATGGCCCGCTTCAGCAGCAGTTGGAAACTGGTCGGCGCGCCCCAGCAGCTCACCTCGGGCGCCGTGCAGGAACTGGAGCCCTCCATCTCCGCCTCGGGCAAGCTCGTCTTTACCAACGCGCGCTCCAATACCGACATCTGGCAGCTCCCCATCCAGGCCAACACGGGCGTCGTCGCCGGCGAACCCCAGCAGCTCACGCAAAATCCGCTCGAAGACTACTATCCGCACGTCTCCGCCGACGGCAAACGCATCGCCTTCGTCAGCCACCGCGGCGGCTCCACCGACGACGTCTGGCTGCTCGACACCTACACCATGCGCCAAACGCAGTTGCTCGCCACGCCCGCGCGCGAGATGAGCCCCCACATCGCCGCCGATGGCACCTCCATCGCCTACGGCGCCATCCAGGACAACAAACGCGAAATCTACCTCTGGCGCGAAGGTGGCCTCGGGCCGGAAAAACTCTGCGACGATTGCGGCCTTTTGCGCGACGTCTCTCCCTCCATGGACAAATTGCTGCTGCAGGTCGGCCCGCCGCAGCACGTGGAAGAGATGGACGTCAAAACCAAGCTTCTGCGGCCCCTCCTCTCGCACCCCAAGTTCCCCATCTACGGCCCGCAAGGTTCTCCCGACGGCAAGTGGGTGGCCTTCCAGGTCATCGAACGCCCCACCGCCCGCGTGCTCTACATTGCCCCTTACAACGCCTCCGGTCCTATCCCGATGGACTCCTGGATCCGCATCAGCGACGGCATCAATATGGACCGCAACCAATACTGGTCGCCCGACGGCAAGCTGATGTACTTCCTCTCCGAGCGCGACTCCTTCCGCTGCGTCTGGGCGCAAAAGCTCGACATGGACCTCAAGCGGCCCATGGGTGCGCCCTTCCCCGTCTTCCATGCCCACAACGCCGTGCGCAACCTCATGAACATCGACGGCCCCGCACAGGTCAGCCTCTCCGTCGGCGGCGGCCGCCTCGTCTTCGCCATGGGTGAAATCACCGGCAACCTCTGGACGACCGACCTCCAGCACTAGGGAACAATCCCGCCCGCCCCGGTGTCTATCTGCCCATGCTGCGCTACGCGTTGAGTGCCTGGCTGTTCGTGTGCGGATTGCTGCCTGCGCAACAGCCCGCGCAACAGCGCAGTCAACCGCCGCAAATGCCCGCGCAATCGGGCAGGCAACCTCGGGCACCGTCCGCGCAATCGTCCGCGCAATCGCCCGCGCAACAGCCCGCGCAACGGACCGGCCAACCGGCCGCGCAATCGCCCGCCTGGCCGCAATGGGGCGGACCTTCCCGCAACTTCTACGCTCCCCCCGCCCAGCTCTCCGAAAAATGGCCCGCCGCCGGACCACCCAAAATCTGGGAGCGCCCCCTCGGCGCCGGGCATTCGCAACTCGCCGCCGCCGGCAGCGCGCTCTACACGATGTACCGCAACGGTTCCTCGGAGGTGGTCACCGCCCTCGACGCCGCAACCGGGAAAACGCTCTGGGAGCACACCTATCAGGCCCCGTTTCGCAGTGACGCTCCGGATCATGGCAGTGGCCCCTATGCCACGCCGCTCATCGTGGGTGGGCGCGTCTTCGCCACCGGCGCAACGGGCAAACTCCACTCTCTCGATCAAGCCACCGGCCGCGTGCTTTGGCAAAAGGATCTGTGGGCCGGCGAGGGAGGCAATCATCTGGTCTATGGCTATGCCTCCAGCCCGCTCGCCTACCGCGATCTCGTCATCGTCCCCGTCGGCGGCTCGGGAAAAGCGCTCGCCGCGTTCCGCCAGAACGACGGCTCGGCTGTTTGGAAAAAGGGCGACGCCGGCAATGCCTACTCGTCGCCGCTCGTCATCAACGTGGGCGGACTCGACCAGCTCATCTGCGTCATGCGGGCCCACGTGGTCAGCTTCAACCCGCTCAACGGCGACCTCCAGTGGAGCCGCCCCCAGCCCGCCGAGTTCGGCATCAACATCGCCTCGCCCGTGTGGGTTCCGCAGCAGGACGGCTCGGGCATCCTCGTCGTCTCCTCGGCCTACAACGCCGGCACGCGCGCCTTTCGCCTCAAGCGCGAAGGCCCGCGCGTCGCCGTCGAAGATCTCTGGCACAGCCCCAAGTTCTACGTCCGACAGACCGATCTGGTCCACGTGGGCGGCGTGCTCTACGGAGCCAACGGGGGAGCGGCCACCTTCCATGCCGCGGACCTGCTCTCCGGCACCATGCTTTGGCAGCAACGCATGTTGCCGCGCGGCAACGCTCTCTTCGCCGGAGGCTTGCTCGTCATCCTCGACGAAGACGGCCAGCTCACCCTCGCCCGCCCCGGCGCGAAAGGCCTGCAAATCCTCAGCCAGGCGTCCATCCTCAGCGGCGAATCCTGGACCCCGCCCTCGCTCGCCGGCACGCGCCTCTATGTGCGCAACGGAACCACAGCCGCCGCTTTGGAATTCGGCGCGGTGAAAGCGAAATAGGCCTCAGCGCTTCTTCTTCGCCGCCTTGATTGCCTTCGCCGCCCCTCGCACGCGCGCATACGTGAGCGATACCAACCCCTGCGAGTAGCTCTTGTTCTCCACCAACTCAAAATCACGCTGCGGAAACCCGGCCGGAAACAACGGAATCCCCTCGCCCAGCAACACCGGAACCACTCCCAGGAAAAGCTCATCCACTAGGTCCGCCTTTAGGAAATCGCGGATCAACTCGCCCCCGCCCATCAACCACATGTCCTTGCCCGGCTTCTCGCGCACTGCCTTCACCACCACCTCCGGGGACTCCCACGTGATCGTCGCGCCCTTCCGTACACCCGCCTCCAATGTCCGCGAGAAGACGTATGACTCCGTCGCCGCCCCCCTCGGCGACCCCATCTGCTGCGCCACCTCCCACGTCTTCCGCCCCATCAGCACGACATCAATGCGCGCCATGAACTCGGCCATTGAGAAGTCCTTGGGTATAAAGAGAAAGTCCACGTCGCCATTCGGCCGCGCAATGTAGCCGTCCCGGCTGATCCCCAAGCACGCCACCACTTTCCGCATACGGGAGATTGTAGCCAACCTAATTTCGCTGTGCGCCGCGTCGGCCGCCCGCGCGCCAAGCCAGCCCCGCCCCGCGCAAGCCCGCCCGCACCCGCTTGTTAGAATAAGATGAAAGCCTTTCCCCGAGTCACGCCATGTCTGTCGTCACCTCCATCGCCGAAGAAATCGACGCGCTCCGCCGCGACCGCAAGGCGGTGATCCTCGCCCACCACTACATGGACTCCGAGATCCAGGAGATCGCCGACGTCATCGGCGACAGCCTCGAGCTCGCCCGCAAAGCCCGCGACTACGAAGGCGAAGTCATCGCCTTCTGCGGCGTCTGGTTCATGGCGGAAACCGCGAAAATTCTCAACCCCACGCGCACCGTGGTCGTCCCTGACTCCGGCGCCGGTTGCAGCCTCGTCGACTCCTGCACGGGCGAACAGGTCCGCGCCTTCAAGCGCCGCTACCCCGGCCACGTCGTCGTCAGCTACATCAACACCTCCGCCGAAGTGAAGGCCGAAAGCGACATCATCTGCACTTCGCGCAACGCCGTGAAGGTGGTCGAATCGATCCCCGCCGATCAGCCCATCCTCTTCCTGCCCGACGTCAATCTCGGCAACTGGGTCCAGCGCCAAACCGGCCGCGAGAACATGCGCATCTGGCAGGGCGCCTGCATCGTCCACGCCACGTTCCCCGCCCGCCGTCTCGTGCGCCTCAAGTCCGAGCACCCGAACGCGCTCGTTGCCGCCCACCCCGAATGCCCCGGCGACGTGCTCTCCCAGGCCGACTTCATCGGCTCCACCTCGGCCATCATCGAATGGGCCGTCACCGCCCCGCGCGACGAAATCATCGTCATGACCGAAAGCGGCGTCCGCCACTCTCTCGAAAAGCTCGCCCCGCACAAGAAATTCGTCTTCGTGCCGAACGAAAACTGCAATTGCAGCGAGTGCCCGTACATGAAAATGAACTCGCTCGAAAAATTGCGCGACTGCCTGGAAACCCTCGAACCGCGCGTCGAGCTGCCCGCCGATCTCATGCAACGCGCGCTCGCGCCTATCGAGCGCATGCTGGCCCTCAAGTGAACCAATCGCCGCAGCACATGCCGCTGGTCGACGGCTTCGGCCGCCTGCACGACAGTCTGCGCATCTCCGTCACCGACCGCTGCAACATCCGCTGCTTCTACTGCATGCCCGAAGAGGCCACCGGCTTCGTGCCGCGCGCGGGCATTCTCACCTTTGAAGAAATCGAACAGGTTGTCCGCGTCGCCGCCCAACTCGGCGTGCGCAAACTCCGCGTAACCGGCGGCGAACCCCTGCTGCGCCGCGATCTGCCCGTCCTCATCCGCAAGCTCGCCGCCATTCCCGGCATCGAAGACCTCGCGCTCACCACCAACGGGGTGCTGCTCGAACCCATCGCCCCCACGCACGCAGACGCCGGCCTGAACCGTCCCAACCTCCACCTCCACACGCCCGACCCGCCCCGCGTCGAGCCGCTCCCACCCCGCGCCCCGCCGCCCCCGGCGC
>CAYUZM010000541.1:0-4688 GCA_964449665.1 uncultured Solibacteraceae bacterium | reverse complement strand
CAGCGCATTTCGCAATTCGGATAAGTGAGTCCGAAAGGACAGCGGTAGCAGTAGGCATTGTGTGCGAAGGTGATGCCGGCGGCGGGTGGCCCGGAGTAGCGCCATGTCTGATTGCCGGTGAGCGCGGCGGCCAGTTGCGAGCGGCCGTGATAGGAGTGGCGGAGTGCGATGATGTCGCTGTTGCCGGTGTACAAGCGGGCGGCGTGGATGGCGGTTTCGTTGGCCTCGGAACCGGAGTTGGTGAACATGGACCGAGTGAGCGCGCCGTTGGGAGAGATGGTGGCGAGTTGTTGGGCCAACTTCATCATGGGCGCGGAGGAGTAGAGCGTGGAGGTGTGGCCGAGGGTGTCGATCTGGCGGTGGACACGAGCGTTGATCTCGTCGTTGCAGTGGCCGATGGAAACGGTGACGATGCCGCCGAAGAAATCGAGGTACTGGCGGCCTTCGGCGTCCCACACGTACTGGTCTTTGGCGCGGGCGAGGGTGAGGGGCTCGCGGTAGAGGTGGAAGACGGCGGGAAACAGATACTCGCTGCGAGCGAGCAGGATCTCGTCCTGGTTCATACAGGAATGGTAGCAATGACGGCGCTAGGGGCTGCGGCAGGCGATAGAATGGAGGCAGAACCGTGACAGAACCCAGTGCCCTCATCAGGTTGGTTGACGCGGCTCGCCGCCGGACGGTGATGCATCACATCGTGGAGCAGGCGATGACGGGGATGTGCTGCGCCTTGGCGGGCGCGGCGCTGATCCTGATTGCCGGTTCGGACATTCTCGATTGGCGTTGGCTGATTCTTCTGTTCGGGGGCGGCGTGGGGTGGAGCGCGTGGCGGACGTTGAAGCGCATCAAAGGTCCGTACGAAGTGGCGCAGGAGATCGACCGGCGGATGGAGCTGAACGATACGCTCTCGACGGCGTACTACTTCAACCGCGAGGACAAGCGCGGACTTGTTGCGCCCGAGCTTTGGGAGTTGCAGCGCGCGCGGGCCGAGGATGCATCGCGGAGCCTGCAGCCCTCCGAAGTGTTCCCTTGGGCATTGCCGCGTCAGGCCTACGTCGCCGCGATGATGATTGCGGTGATGGGCGGGTTGCTGATGGTTCGATACGGCCTGCTGGGCACGCTCGACGTGCGCGCGCCGATGGTGCAGGGGCTTTCGCAGTTCTTCAAACCTGGCCTGGACCGCAACGCGAGGGGCGGTGAGGGGAACAAGAAGCAGGATCAGAAAGCGTTGGGCATTCCTCTTGACGACCAGGGAGAAGAGAGCAAGGAACTCGACGCGGCGAGTCCCGACGTGCTTGCCGAGGTGAACACGCCCGATGTGAATGCCGGCGTGGACACGAAGGACATTCTGAAGTCGCAGACCAAAGAGATCAAAGCGCAGGCCGAAGAAGGCGATGCGATGGACGACAGCACGGAGGGTAACGACCGGTCAAAGGGCGATGGGAAGGAAGGCAACTCGCAGGCAAGCGACAGCGCGACACCGGATGGGCAGAAGGGCGTGCCGCAGGAGGCCAAGAACGGCGAGCAAGGCAAAGAGGGCAATAACTCAAGCCTGATGGACAAGATGCGCGATGCGATGGCGAACCTGCTGGCGAAGATGAAGATTCCGAATCAGGGACAGCCCAAGCAGGGTTCGAACCAGAAGGGCTCGCAAGGCGGCGGCGAGATGCAGGGTAAGCAGGCGGGCCAGCAGAAGGGGCAGACGCAGGGCAAGGGTTCGCCGACCGACGACGCCGAGGGCGCCGATGAAGGCCAGCCGAGCGAGCAGGCGCAATCGGGCCAGGGCAAGGGAGCGGATAAGGGCAACGAGCAGCAGGCACAACCGGCGCAGCAAAGCGGCATGGGCAAGCAGGATGGCGAGAAGGGAATCAAGGACGCCGAACAGGCCGCGGCGATGGGCAAGATCAGTGAGATCTTCGGCAAGCGCGCGCAGAACGTGACGGGCGAGATGATGGTGGAAGTGAAGTCGAGCAAGCAGCAGCAACTGCGGACGGCCTATTCCAACCAGGCGAGCTCACACCGCGAATCGGGCAGCGAAATTCATCGCGACGAAGTGCCGCTCGACTTGCAGTACTTTGTGCAGCAGTACTTCGAGAAGGTGCGCAAGCCTGGGGCGGGAGCGGGTAAGGCAGAGACCGCGCCTGAAGCGAAACCTTAACGCTTACTTGGCGCCTTGCGCGCGATCAAGCACTTTTTGGGCGAGGTAGTTGGTGACCTTCGCTTCATTGCGGGCGACTTCGTAGTAGGCGGCTTTGCGCAACTGGTCTTTGCGATTGAGCAGCGTTTCACGAATGGTCTGCTGCACGCGCGGGTCGTTCAATTCGCGTTGGCCGGCAGGTTCTTTGGAGACAAGGCGGAGAATGCGGTAACCTTCGGCGGTGGAGATGACCGGCGAGGTTTGGCCCGGCTGCAGAGACATCACCATCTTGCGTAGCTCAACGTTGGCTTGATCGAGGGCCGATTCGGGGATGAAGCCCATGTCGCCGCCGTTGGGCGCGGTGTTGGGGTCTTCCGAGAAGCTCTGCGCGATCATGGCGAAGTCTTCACCCTGCTTGAGGCGGGCTTCGATCATCTGAATCTTGCGCTTCGCCTGATCGTCGTTCTGGGCTTTGTCGCTGCGGAGATTGCGTACGTTGGGGTCGGGCTGAGGCGTGACGAGGATCGTCGCGAGGTGGACCTGAGGCTCGGCGAGGTTGAAGCTTGCTTTGTTGGCAGCGTAGAAGTCCGACACATCTTTGTCGGTGATGGAGATGCGGGAGGTGATCTCGCGGTTGAACAACTTGGCGATGCTGAGGTCGCGCCGGATCTGCACCTTGAGGTCTTGGGTGGTGATCTTGCGGGCATCCATCTGTTTCTGGAACTCTTCCTGCGTGTAGGGCGCCTTCAGTTCGTTGAACTTGGCTTCCACGTCGGAATCGACGGCCATCAAGCCGAGCTTTTCGGCGCGTTGGAGCATGATTTCGTTGTCGATCATGCTGCGGAGAATGTCGAGCTTTTGGTTGTCGATGAGGTCTTCGTTCGACTCCGGGTTAGAGGATGAGAACTGGATCTTAAATTGCTTTTCCAGCTCTGCGTAGAGGATGGGGCGAGCGTTGACCTCGGCCGCGACGTTGGCGGGAGTGGCCCGCTTGCAGCCCTGGGCGAGAAGAGCCAGGGCGAGCACAAGGGCGGGGATTGATTTGAACATGAACCCGACTATTGTAGCGCGGGGAACCGGCAACGCCGGGAGGTTAGGAATTTGTGTCGCTGCCGGGCGCATGACGGGGGACGTAGAGGCAAAGCGGGTCGGTGCCAAGGGGAGTACCCGTCGCCTCGTAGGCGCGCGCGCGGGAACCTCCGCAGAGGGCATTGTATTCGCAGTAGCCGCAACGGTTCTCAAACTGCCGCGGATCATGGAGCGACTTGAAAAGGGGCGCTTCGCGGTAGACATCGGCGACGCGGTGGGTGCGAACATTTCCGGCGGAGATGGGGAGGAAACCGGCGGGGCAGATCTCTCCGGTATTCGATACGAACATGATGCCGTGGCCATCGCGAATGCCCGCGCCTCGAAGCGGGCCGCTGCGTTTCATTTGATCGCCGGTCAGGCCTTGGGCGCGCATGAGCTCGATGGCGACGCGCCGGTAGGAAGGAGCCTCTGTGGTGGCGACGATGAACGGAGAATCCTTCGAAACGTCGAAGATCCATGCCATGAGACGTTCGCTGTCTTCGGGCGAGAGAGGTTGGAGCACCTTGCCCCGCCCGACGGAGATGAGAAAGAACATGCTCCAACGCGCGATGCCGTGCGGTTTGAGCAACTCGTAGATCGAAGGCACGTCGTGCGCGGTTTCGGCGGCCGCGAGCGTGTTGATCTGAATGGGAATCTCAAGGCCGCGGGCCCATTCGATGGCCTGCATGGTGCGTGCGAAAGTGCCAGGAACGCCGCGAATGGCATCATGCGAGGCGGCGGTGGAACCGTCGAGGCTGAGCCCCAAGCCTTCGATGCCGGATTCCTGCAGCCGTTTGAGAACGTCAAAGGTGAGATTGGCGGTAGCTGCGGGCGTGATGGAAACGCCGATCTTGCGACGGCGGGATTCGGCGATCAGCTGGAAAAGGTCAGGGCGATTGAGGGGATCTCCGCCGGTAAGGATCAAGTGAGGCAGGGGTTGCCCGAAGTCGCCGAGCTGATCGAGGAAGGCGAGGCTCTCTTGGTAGCTAAGTTCATTCGGGTGGGCTGATGGCATTGCCTCCGCACGGCAATGGCGGCACGCAAGCGCGCATGCCTGCGTCATCTCCCAATAAACATTAAGGGGAGTGCGCGCGTAGTCTCTCGGTTCGTGGTGCGGACCGGAATGGGTGTGTAGTGACCCGGCCATAACTCCAGAGTACAACGCCCCCAAACGGACAATTACCCCTTGCGAACCGAAATGCCGACTTCTTTGAGCTGACGGTCGGCGATTTCAGAGGGCGCATCACACATAAGATCGGTTCCCTTGGATGTCTTCGGGAACGGAATGACGTCGCGAATGGAAGTTTCGCCGGCCAGAATCATGACCATGCGATCGAGGCCGAGCGCGATGCCGCCGTGCGGCGGAGCCCCATATTCGAGAGCGTCGAGCAGGAAGCCCAAACGGCCGCGCGCCTCGGTGCCCCCCGTCCCATGCCCCCCGAAAACTTTCCCCGGTTCCCCCCGGCCGGTGAGACCGAATTGACCC
>CAYUZM010000540.1:0-4691 GCA_964449665.1 uncultured Solibacteraceae bacterium | reverse complement strand
GGGGCCCGTTCTGATTGGGATCAGCCCCCCAAGTGACATTCCTCGCCGGGCGTCCGTTGCGCTTCCAGATGCCCACTACAGCCGCGGCCGCCTTGTCGATTTCGGCCGCCTTCGACGAAGCCACCGCCGGGTATTTGTCCTTATAGAAGGCATGCAGCTTGTCGGTGATCTGCCGTCCAGCTTCGGCTGAATTGGGATAACTCGCCTTCAGCAACTCGACGGCTTGCTTCCGGATGAAGGGCAGATCGGGCGAAACGTCGCCCCGGTCCATCGCGGTATGGAGAGCCCGTTCGGGCAGTTCGAACGTATGGCTCGGCCGCGTGTGGCAGTCGATGCAATCCATTGTCCGCAGTTCCAGATTCTCAACCGAACCGGGCTTTACGGTGGAGGCCACGAAGACCTCCTTCTTACCGTTCTTTTCCAGTTCCACCCACGGAATCGCGAGCCGTTTCTCGTCGCCCGTACGATAGCGAACCACGGTCCCCTCGCCAAGATGCGCGCCATGTATTCCCGGCCCGCTGCGGCCCCCGCCGATATGCATCAGCAGCACGGTGTCACTGCGCGTATTGGCCTCGTCTTCGGCGTAGGTGGCGACGCGCCGTAGACGGTCGGCGCCATACTTCTGCGGCCAGTGGCACTGCTCGCAGGTCTCGCGCGCGGGACGCAAATTGTGCACGGGTGTGGGAATCGGCTTCGAGTAAGTGTTCAGCACCACCGCGAACACCTGGCGCACGCCGCTCAGCTTGCTTTTGACAAACCAGTCCGCGCCCTCGCCGATATGGCACTCCGTGCACGAGACTCGCGAGTGCGGCGAGTTTTGGTGCGCGACATACTCCGGCTCCATCACCGTGTGGCAGGTGAGCCCGCAAAATTGCACGCTTTCCATATGATGGAGCGCACGATAGGTAAACTGCGAACCGATCAGCAGGTTCGCACCCGTCGTGACGGCCAGAAATAGGCCAAAGGCTCGCAGCGATCCCGGCTGGATGACACGTCCGCGCCGCCGCGACAACCACCAGCCGATCGGCATCAGGCCGAGCCCGGCGAAGAACACGCCCGGCAAAATCAGAAACGTGAGGATCCCCGTATATGGGTTCGACGCCTCGCCGCGCAGCATCGTGGGCAGCAGAAAGAGCCACAAAACTCCCGCAGATGTCGTGAGCAGCACGCCCAGCGCGCCAATCCAATTCGAGGTTAAAAGCGCCAGCGGCTCAAGTACTTTGCCCAGGATCGGTTTCATGCAGAACGGAATCTCCCTCAACAGTCGGTGCGGCGTGCGGCATTTCCTCGCGGACACTCTTGCCAGTTAGCCAGGCCGTGTCCATCGGATAGACCTCGGGGTCGAGAATAACGCTATAGATATGCCATACGACGATGGCCAGCGTGGCCAGCACTGCTTCGTAGAAGTGAAGCGTTGTGGCCAAGTCAAGCCACCACTTGGGTAGAAACTGGAGTGACCAGTTGTTGAACCAGAGCAGCAGCCCCGTAATTCCCATCAGCATCGTGCCCCATGCCACCGCCCAGTACTCCATCTTCTCGACGTAGCTATGCGGCGACTTATATGGAATCTGCCGCCTCAATCCCACGCGGTACAAGGTACCTTGCCACATCTCGCGGGCGTCGCTAAAACGAGGGATCAGTTCCAGCCAGTGTTCGCGCAGGCGGCGGCTGGAGATGAGCGTAATCACATGCACCACGCTCAAGGCGAGCATTACCGCCCCCGCGCAGCGGTGTACCAACCCTCGCACGCTCCACTTCCCCTCCAATTGCAGGAGCGGTTGCGCCCACCATGCATCGGAGTACTTCAATGCGAACCCGGTCCAAACGAGCACCATGAAACTAAGCGCCAGTGCGCCATGCTGCAGGCGTTCGGGCAGAAGCATCCGTTCCGGCGCGGAAACGTGCGGCGCAACTGCAACCGCGCGTGGGCCGCCCGCCGACAGCCGTAGACGGACAAACTTGCGAATCCAGTCGCCCCCCTGATGCAGCAGCATGAAGCCAATGGTTGCGGGAATTAGGACGAGATAAAACAGCCGCGCAATCCGAACCGGCTCGGCTTCGCGCTGACCGTCGCTCCAGTGAATGGTGCCAATCGCGAAGCGCGTTCCGGCGCCGGGATGGCACTGCCCGCACGTCGCGGAAAGCCGCTTAGGGTTCGTCATCGACTTCGGATCCGACGATGGCAGTATGTCGTGGAAACCGTGACACGAAGCGCAATTCGCAACCGACTGCGTACCGGCTTTCGCCGCCAGCCCGTGGAAAGAGGAATCGAAACTGGTGATGCGGTCCGCTGGCAAGCCAAACCGCTTGGAAAGGGTCAGGTTGCCGTGGCAACGAGCGCAGGTGTCGCGGATGCGGCCGGCGCTCACACCTGACGCAGCGTCGGTTTTGGGTAAGATTCCATGTTCGCCGTGGCAATCCGTGCAAACCGGGGCGTCCAGCCGCCCGGCCGTAATCGCCTTGCCGTGTACGCTCGCACTGAAATGCTCGTTTACGTCGGAGTGGCAGGCGCCACAGGTGTCGGGCACCGACTGCCGGAATTCAGCCGTCCGAGCCCGCCCGATCTCATGCGCCGCGCCATGGCAGGTATCGCAACCCGGCGCCGCCGCGTTACCCGCCTTCAACTGCTTTCCGTGAATACTATTGGCGTGTTCGCCCACTTGTTGCGCATGGCAACCCACGCACACCGGCTTGGGGACGTTGGCCGGGTGCGGGTACTCTTCATGCTTGGCATGGCACTGTTGGCAGGGAACCTGGGCGTGCCCGCTCTTTGAAACCTTTTCCCCGACGTCGTGGCAACCGGCGCAGGGGCTCTCCACTCCCGCGTTCTGAGCGGCAAGAGGCCCCGCCGCGAATACCCATGCCAAAACCGTGCACCGCATCAACAGTTCCATGAGTGTTCGCATAGTGGGGCCTCCCGATGAAATAATCCGCGATTACTTCGCCGCGCAGGCTGCCATCGATTTCTTCGCCTCGTAGCATTTGCCTACGTCGTTCAGGTCCTTCTTGCCCATCTTGACGTGGCAAACGACACACTTCTGTTTTTCTTTCTTGCTGATCTCGACGGTAGCGAAGCTGCTGACGCTCAGGCCGAACAGCATCAGCCCCGTGATCAAATACGAAATCGACTTGAGTTTCATGTAGTGGATTCCACCTCCAAGGTTGATTGGGTTACCTGCCTAAAATTACGACTCTGTCACTTGCGCCCAGAATTTAGGTAGGCTATTACATCTTGCATCTCATCATTCTCGAACCGCGGCCACCGCAGATTCTTCTTCTGTATCTCCGCAAGCATCGCCGGGCCATGCTTCCACAACGAACTCGCCATGGAAAGAGTGTCGAATTTTCGGCCCGAGGTCAAGAGATTCGGCGCAACTCCCGAGCCATGGCAGCCGGCGCAACCCTTTCTGGCGAACAGCTTCTCTCCGCGGCTGGCGTTGCCAGGCCCCTCGAAGTACTGATTCGCCCACAAGTATCCCACCAGCGCACGCATCTCCTCGGGACGAATCTCGGGTGGCATCTGCAACATTTTCGGTGCGTGGTTCCACATACCCGCGGCAAAGGTGGCGAAGGTACGCCGCTGTGTGCGGAGGCCGGCCGTCAAATCCAGCTCGCCATGATGACAACCCGAGCAGCCTCGATTTTCGAATACCGCCTTACCGTCCTCAGCCGGGGCGGCGGCAAACGACGCTGCCGTGCCGCGCTTGCGCGTGAGCGACGAGAAGTAGACCGTCAGGTCGGTCATTTCCGCGCCGGTAATTGTCGGCCAAACCATGCCCCGCTCGCGCATTTTGGGCAACATCTTCGGCGCATGATTCCACATCGCCCGTGCCAGTTCCACGGGGTTCTCGACGGCGGGCCACGTCTCCACGGCAGGACCTTCTTTCGCCGCGTCGTTCCCGGTGGCGTGGCACGCCGCGCAACGTTTCGCCTGGAAGACCGCCTTGCCCCGTCCGCCGTCGCCAGGAGCTTCGAAGTACCGCAGCACGTAAACGTAGGCAAACAAGTCGGCCGAGTCCTGCTCGCTCAGATTAGGCCTCGCCACACCGGCGCGATCCATGGCCGTCCACATCCGGGGCGCGTGGTTCCACATGAGCGAGACCATGCTGGAAGGCGTGATCGTCCGCGAACCCCGGCGGCCCAGGTCGGGCGCCGTACCCGCTCCCGATCCACCAGCCGTGTGGCAGCTCAGACACTTCTGGTCACGCAATACGCGTTCACCGCGCTGGGCATCGCCGGGAACCCCAGCCGCCGCGATCGCAGCGGTCAGCAGGAACGCCGAATAACGTAAGGTGCCAGGTGTCATCGCGGTCTCCTAGATTCCAATCCGCAGCCCGCTCACGATGGTGTGCGCGCGGAACCTCTCGTACAAATACGTGGGTTGAGCGAACCCGTAGTAGCGCCAATCGCCATACCACTCCACCTTCGGATGCAGCGCCAGCCGCAGTCCGGCGAGCGGTTGGTAGAAACTCGTGGGCCGGCTTCCCGAGCCGATGTAGAACGACCCGCCCAAGTGTACGCGCGGTCCGCCTACAATCCAACTCTTCGGCGCGGCCAGATCGAGCAGCGCCGTGGCCGTGTGGCCGTATTCAGTGTAACGTGATGACTCCACTCCCAGAATCTGCGGCGCCAGGTACTGCAGATCGCTGCGCAGTTTGGAGTGCGTGTACTCGCCGATCAGCGACCCGTAC
>CAYUZM010000539.1:0-4698 GCA_964449665.1 uncultured Solibacteraceae bacterium | reverse complement strand
GCGGGCAGGGGTTGGGGGGGTACTGGGGCAAGGGGAACAAGGGCGGGGAGGGGCGGGCGTTGCGGCGGCGGGGGGGGACGCGGAAGGCGGCGGGCGTAAAGGTGGGGCGGGCGGGCGGGGCGGGGGGGTATGGGGGGGACGCGGGGGCGAACTGGCGGATGCTCGAAGTGAGTGGATGTCCAGTGGCGAAGGAGGGCGATCCGAGGACGGCAATTGTGGTGGACGCGCTGTTGGGCACGGGTTTGGATGGCGCGCCGCGCGGGCGCGTGGCGGAGGGGATCGCGGCGATTCGCGCGATGGATGGGGCGCATGTGGTGGCAGTGGATATTCCGTCGGGGCTGGGATTCGATGGAGTACGCGCGGAGGCGACGGTTACGTTCGCGGCGCCGAAGGTGGAGCACTATTTGAGCGCCGAGGCGGACCGCGTGGGCGAGTTGGTGGTGGCGCCGATTGGGATTCCGGCGCGGTTCCTCAATGATGAGCTGGAGCATTGGTTGAACGTGACCGAGCCGGGAGATGTGGGCGCGCTGCTGCCCCCCCGCGCGCGCGACGGGCACAAGGGGACGTATGGGCACGTGCTGGTTGTGGGCGGGGCCGCGGGGAAATCGGGCGCGGCCGCGATGGCGGGGTTGGCGGCGCTGCGCTCGGGCGCGGGTTTGACGACGGTTGCGTGCGACGATGCTTCCCACATGGCGCCGGAACTGATGACTGCGCCGCTCGACGCGCCTCCCGTGGAGGGGAAGACAGTGCTTGCGATTGGGCCGGGCCTGGGAACAGCGCCGCGCGCGGCGGCGTTGCTGAAGCGATTGTTAGAGGGTGAACGGATGCGCGTGTTGGATGCCGATGCGCTCAACATTGCCGCGGCCGAAGGGCTGAGCGTCGCGGGCTGTATCGTGACGCCGCATCCGGGAGAGATGAGCCGCTTGACGGGCAAGTCCACGACGGAGATTCAGAGCAATCGCCTGGAAGTGGCGCGCGAGTTTGCGATGCAGCGCCGGTGCACGTTGGTGCTGAAAGGCCATCGCACGTTGATCGCCTTTGAAGATAGAGCGGTGTGGATCAACCCGACCGGAAATCCGGGCATGGCGACGGGCGGTTCGGGCGACATTCTGACGGGGATGATTGCGGGATTGCTGGCGCAGTTCCCGGAGCGCACGCGAGAGGCCGTGATCGCGGCGGTGTGGCTGCATGGGCGCGCGGGGGACCGGGCGGCCGAGGCGCTGGGGGAGCGGTGCATGACTGCGACCGATTTGCTGCAATACCTGCCGCGGGCGATGGCCGATGCGCGAGTTTAAGACTCATTCCTCCGAAGAAACGATTGCGCTGGGCGAGCGGCTGGCGGGGGAACTGCCGTCGCGCGGCGTGGTGCTGCTGATTGGCAATTTGGGCGCCGGGAAGACGACGCTCACCAAGGGCATTGCGCTGGGGCGCGGGATGGCGGCGCCGGACGAGGTGTCGAGCCCGACGTTTACGCTGATCCATGAGTATGGCGATCCGGTGCGGCTGTATCACATCGATCTGTACCGCATTGAAGAGGCCGCCGGGCTGGCTACGCTTGAGCTCGACGACCTGATGGATCGCGATGCGCTGGTGCTGATCGAGTGGGGCGAGCGCTTCGCCGAACGCATGCCGAAGCCGCGCACGGAGATCCGCATTACGCGCACGGGCGAAGACGAGCGGACGATTGAAGTGCGGGAAGTGAGCTAAGCCAGGCGCTTGGCGAAGGCGTCGTAGCTGCCAGGCGCGCGGTTATTCAACCAGGTGATGTAGCGCTTGGAGACTTCTTCCAGATTGTGCAGAGCGAAGGGGTCGGTGTTTGTCGTGCGCATCTCCGGCAGGAACTTGGCGATGCGGATGTAGCAGATCAGCATTTCGCGGTTGCTCTCGAAGAAGAGATCCTCTTTCAGAACGCCGCCGACGATGAAGGAGGCGACCATGTCCCAGTAGCTGACGACCATGCGGTATTTCGCGTTTTCGGCGGAGCCGAACGGAAACTTCTGCATGAGGTCGGCAAAGCTCTCGGCGCGGCAATTGGCGACGAACCAGGCTCGCGCTTCGCGGAGCTTTTCTTCGCGGCGCATGTCATAGAGCCGGAGGAGGAGGTTGACGTCGTCGTAGGTCGCCTGTGGGCGGGATGGGGGCATAGAGACAGTTTATCTTGAACCGCGCACAGCGAAGCCTGCGCCGCGAATTGCGCGCCTTGGCGCTGTGGGCGTTCTTGCTTCGCGCACAACGCAGCTTCGCGCTGTGCGCGTTCTTGGTTCGCGCACAACGCAGCTTCGCGCTGTGCGCTCGCTACCGCTTGCCCCCAGCGAGGCGTTTCCAGAATCCGATGGTCTCGGGCGGGATGCCGAGGCGGTCGAGGATGGGTTGGGCGGAGGCGTTGTCGAGGGGCCTGGCTTGGGCAAGTGCGTCGTCGGCTTCGCGGATGCGGCAGGCGCGGTGGACTTCAAACCAGGAGGCTTCAAGCGTGCGTTCGAAGGTGGTGCGGTGCTGCCAGGAGTTGCGGCCATCCATGACGTCGAAAAAATCACGATAGACGAGTTGTGTTTCGGGCGGCTGCTGTTCGACTTCGGCGCCGAGGGCGCGGCCGTGAGTGGCGAGGAGGCCGGTGGACCAGTCGTCGAGCTTGGAGCGCAGCAATTCATCGGTACGGGCGCGGAGTTTGACGGCGGTTTCGGGCGACATGCGCATGATGCGGGCGGCTTCCTGCGCGGGGTAGCCGAAGGTTTCAAACCATGCCGTCTGGCGTTCGATGGCGGTGAGCGGGGCGAGCGCTTCCTGGACGAGAGCGAGGTCGGGCGAAATGCCTTGTGCGGGTTTGGCAGTGAGTTCGAGAACAAGCGGGCGGAGGGCGTCGACGAATTCGCGTTGCGTCATCGGCTGCATGGCGTGCAGCGGGCTGTTGGGCGCGCGCAGGCGATCGATCAATTCAAAGACGTGTTCGTCGCCGCCACCGTAGTGCGAGAAGATGCGGCGCAACGCGGCCACGAAGGTGCGCGCGAAATAGCGCCAGCCCTCGGGCTTGCCCTGGCGGCAATCGACGATCATGTCGAAGCAGGTGTAGATGGCCAAGTAAGTCGTGTCCTTTATAACGGGTGAGTTATTGCGATGGCTGGCGCGGCGGCGCCCGCTTCACATAGCGGTCGAGCCATTCGATGGTTTCGGCGAGCACGGTTTCGACGCTCTCGCGGGCCGCGTAGCCGTGCGATTCATGGGGCAGGTAGACGAAGCGCGCGGTGCCGCCGTGGCCGCGAACTGCCTGATACATGCGTTCGGTTTGGATGGGGAACGTGCCGGGATTGTTGTCGGCCATTCCGTGGATGAAGAGGATGGGTTCGTTCAGTTTGTTGGCGTGGAGGAAGGGCGACATTTTGAGATAGATCTCCGGCGCTTCCCAGAGGGTGCGCGGTTCGGCCTGGAAGCCGAAGGGCGTGAGCGTGCGGTTGTACGCGCCGCTGCGGGCGACTCCGGCGCGGAAGAGGTCCGAGTGGGCCAGGAGGTTCGCGGTCATGAATCCGCCGTAGCTGTGGCCGCCCACGCCGACGCGCTCGGGATCGGTGACGCCCATGGACGCGGCCTTGGCGATGGCCGCTTTGGCGCTGGAGACGATTTGCTCGATGTAGGTGTTGTTGGCGGTTTCGGGATCGCCGATGACGGGCATGGTGGCGTCGTCGAGAATGGCGTAGCCGGCAAGCAGCAGGAAGAGATGCGAAGGGCCGGCGATGGAAGTGAACTTCTTGGTCGAGCCGGAGACCTGCGCGGCGACGGCGGAGTCGCCGAACTCGCGCGGATAGGCCCATACGACGGTGGGCAGGCGCATGCCTTCCTTGTAGCCGGGCGGAAGGTAGAGCGTGAAGGAGAGGCCGACGCCGTCGTCGCGTTTGTAGGTGATGAGTTCTTTGCGAATGTCGCGTAGCTGGGGCGCGGGGTCTTTCGCGAAGGTGAGCTGCGTGCGTTGGCCGTTGGCGAGCAGGAAATAGTTCGGCGGGTCGGTGGGGCTCTCGCTCTTGATCAGGAGGCGCTTGCCTTCGTTGTCGAGCACGGCTTCGACGGTTTCATAGCGGGCGGGGTCACTGTGGAAGAGGCGCGCGGTTTGCTTTGTGGCAAGGTCGAAGCGGTCGAGGAACGGGCGGTCGCCTTCGGGCGAGGCGCCGGGGCCTTCGAGGAAGAGTGCGCCGTTGGACTCTTGCAGGACGGTGTGGCCCGAAGGGAGTTGCTTCTTCACGGGCGTGCCGGGGTTGCGGTAGCGATCCTGGCTACTGAGGCTGAAGAGTTCGATGGGTGTGTTGGCCGATGCGGTCTTCACGAAGGTTCGCGACCAGCGCTTCGTGCGCTCGTAATCGCCGTACCAGAGGAGACCGTTCTCGCCGAAAGAGAGGCCGCGGATGCGCTCCTGCACGAGCGCGAGTTGTTGGGGTTCGCCGCTGAAGGGGAAGGCCCATTGCATGATCTTGTCGCGATGCGGGACCTTTTCCTTCGGGTTGCCGCCGTCGAGGGCATCCACCCAGTAGAGCGAGTGGGGCGATGCGGGAATCCACGAGATGTTGCGAGGGCCCGTGCGAACGCCGTCGATGGGGACGCGGTCGGCCATGGGCAGGCTGGCGGTGCGTTTGATGAGCTTGCCGGTGAGGTCCCACACTTCGGCCTCGCGGGGAAACCAGGTTGCCGAGAGCAGATAGGAGTAGGGCTTATGAA
>CAYUZM010000538.1:0-4704 GCA_964449665.1 uncultured Solibacteraceae bacterium | reverse complement strand
AAAACCGGAACTTTCTACTTTGCTGGAAACCGGAACTTCCTACTTTGCCTTGACACGGCTCGCGGGGCACGCGATTCGGTGGGGCGCGTTCGGTAGGCGCTGCCGGTGGGCGAGCGATTCGCTTGGCGGGCTATTCGCGTGGCGCGCTACTCGCTGAGCACGGCGCCGGTGCCCGCGATCTGGTAGATCACTTTCGGGCCCTTCACGCTCGATGGTTTGAACTTGCGGCCCTGCTCTTCGGCTTCATGCTTGGCCATGGCGATGGCCTGTTCCTTGGTGAGCGTCATTTTGACGAGCTCACCTTCGGCGGTGGCCATTTTGCCGACGCTTTCCTTGGGGAAGACGATGTCGCCGTCGTTCACTTTGATGCGCAGCATGGATTGCGTTCCGGGTTCGACGAGCGCCATCCAGCAGCCCATCATCTGGCAGACCTCGGTGACCTTGCCGGTGACCTGAACGGTCTTGCCGGTAAGGGAATCGGCCTTGGAGAGCACCTGGCTGACGGGCATGGGCTGATCGAGCGTGAGGGGTTTGCCGAGTTTGACTTCAGCGGCGAACGAGAGCGCGGAGACGAGGGCGATCAGGATTGCGGTGCGCATGGCCTTATTGTCCCAATTCGTGGCAGACGTTGCATTCATTGGTGGCCTTGCGTTCGCGGTGGCAATCCATGCAGGACTTCATGGTGTGTTCAACTTCGAGCGTGACGGTATCGGCCTTGGCAACATCACCGTGGCAGCGGGCGCATTCGACCTTGGCGTCAGAGACGTGGCGCGCGTGGGAGAAGAAGACGAAGTCGCGCATGCGATAGACGCGTTGCGAGGGAATGGCGGGGGCTTTCCACGCAGCGGCGGTATGGCAGGCGCGGCACTGATCGAGCTTGGGGAAGGCGGCGCGCTCCGCCTTTTCGACGCCGGTATGGCACGTGGCGCACTTGAGCTTGAGCGGGGCGTGAAGCTTGTGGCTGAAGGGCTGCTGGGCGGAGAGCGTGAGGGCTAGTCCAAGGAGAAGGCCACCAAGCTGTCCGAGTAGGTGGTGTTGTATTTGTTCCCTCCCCCGGCGGCGACGACGATGTACTGCTTGCCGGATTTTTTACCCAGGTAGGTCGCGGGTACGGAGTGTGCCGTGGCGGGCAGTTTCGTGACCCACAGCTCTTTGCCCGTGTCTTTATCGAAGGCGCGGAAGCGGGCGTCGTTGGTTGCGCCTATGAAGATGAGTCCTCCGGCGGTGACGATGGAGCCGCCGAGATTCATGGTGCCCGTGGGCGGCAGTCCTTTGGCGAGCAGTTCGTCATCGACGCCGAGGACGGAGCGCCATTTGAACTCGCCCTTGTTCATATCAATGGCGGTGAGGAAACCCCAGGGCGGTTTCTGGCAGGGGCGCATTTGCGGATCCCAGAAGCGCGAGTTCGGCGTGCGGACACCCTGCGTGCGGAAGGGGATTTCGGAGCCTTCGGGGCGCTTGGTCATCTGTTGGACGAAGCCGATTTCCATCGAGTTCACGTAGAGCGTCTGCGTTTCGGGATCGAAGCTTGCGCCGCCCCAATTCGCGCCGCCGTTGGTGGACGGAAAGAGGATGGTTTTCTTGAAGCCGATGGGGGTGTAGAGGTTGCCGAAGACAGCGTCCTTGATGATGGCTTCGCAGAAGGCGCGCGATTCGGGCGTGACGTCGGTGACCTCTTCGGGCTTCATGCTTTGGCGCGTGAAGGGCGGGGGCTTGACGGGGAACGGCTGCGTGGGCGTGGTGAATTCGCCGGGCACTTCGCTCTTGGGCACGGGGCGCTCTTCGATGTCGAAGAGGGGCTTGCCGGTGACGCGATCGAACACGTAGACGAATCCGGTCTTGGTGACTTGCGAGACGGCGGGTACCTGTTTGCCGCCGCGGGTGACGGTGATGAGGTTGGGCTGGGCGGGAAGGTCGTAGTCCCAAATGTTGTGGTGCACGGTTTGGAAGTGCCAGGCGAGTTTGCCGGTGGCGGCATCGAGGGCGACGAGGGAATCGCCGAAGAGGCCCGCGCCGGGGCGGTCGCCGCCGTACATGTCTGTGGAGGGCGAGGTGAGCGGGAGGAAGACGAGGCCGCGTTCGGCGTCGACGCTCATGATGCTCCAGACGTTGGCGCCGCCGCGGTCTTTCCAGGAGTCGCCGGGCCAGGTTTCGTGGCCGAACTCGCCGGGGCGGGGGACGGTGTGGAACGTCCAGACGAGCTTGCCGGTGCGGACGTCGAAGGCGCGCACGTCGCCCGCGGGGCCGTGGGCTTCGCCATCGGGGACGATGGAGCCGCAGATGGCGAGGTTTTTGTAGATGGCGGGCGGCGAGGTCATGCCCATGCGGCGGCCGGGGAATTTTTCGACCATGCCGGCCTGGAGATCGACCGCGCCTTTGTTGCCGAAGGCGGGGTCGGGTTCGCCGGTGGCGGCGTCGATGGAGAAGAGCTTGCCGCCGAGGGTGCCGTAGAGGATACGCTTATGCGTGCCGTCGGTCCAGAAGGCCGCGCCGCGGTTGACGAGGAGGCCGCCGGAGGGGCGTTCGAGGTCCATTTTGGAGTCGAACTTCCAGAGCTGTTTGCCGGTTTCGGGATCGAGCGCGGCGAGGTTGCCGAAGGGCGTGGTCACGTACATGACGCCATCGGCGATGAGCGGGGTGGCTTCGAAGGCGGAGCGGTAGGGGATCTTTGTGCCGTCGCTTTGCTCGCCGGTTTGGTAGGTCCAGGCGACGCGGAGTTTGGTGACGTTTTGGCGGTTGATCTTCTTGAGCGTGGAGTGGCGCGTGCCGCCGGCGTCGCCGCCCCAGTAGCGCCATTCCTGGGCGGAGAGGGTGCGCGGGCTGGCGAGGAGCGCGGCGAGGAGGGCGGCGCTGAAAGCGGCGTGGAGAGCGAGGGCGAGTAGGCTCGAACGCATCGTGCGACCATCATAAGTCATGATCGTTTCGAGCATTGCCGCGAGCGCCACGTTTTCGACGGAGAAGATGACCAAGCAGACCCTCGCGCAAGGGAAGCACCTCTTCGCAGGCCTTAACTGCTTTCTGCCGGGGCAGGAGCACAAGGCGCACACGCACGAGGGCCAGGACAAGATGTACGTGATCCTGGAGGGCTCGGGCGAGGCGATGGTGGGCGAGACGACGGCGGCGGTGCGCGCGGGGGATTTGGTGCTGGCGCCGTCGGGTGTGGTTCATTCGCTGCGGAATACGAGCGCGGGGAACCTGGTGGTGTTGGTGGTGTTCGCGCCGCCGCCGGCGAAGTGATGCGCGGGAGTTAGCCGATTTCGAGCGAGACGATTTTCTCCGCTTCGAGTGTGAAGCGATAGGGAAGATCGATGGGGCTGCCGGGGAAGTTGCCCGAGACGCGGCCGGTGGCGGTAGCCTTGCCGGGCAGCGCTTCGACTTGGAGGACTTCGACGACTGGCTGGTAATTGGCCGTGGTTTCCTCGAGCCATTTGCGGATGGCGGGACGGCCGAGGCGTTGGTGGCCTTCGTCCTTCACGACGGCGTTTTCGGCGAACGGGGCGAGCGCGGCTTCGATGTCGCGGCTGTTAACTCCGGTGAAGTAGGCGGCCAGCGGCGCGGGCAATTGGGTTGTGTTCATGATTGTCACGAGTCGATTATGGGCATAGGATTACTTAATGGCAAGAACCGACAAAAAAGTAAGGTACTCACCTAAAAGTAAGTATGCGGGGTGGACGCCGGCCATGGCGGCGAAGGGCGTGGAGGAGGCATTGAAGGTTCTGGAAGGGCGGTGGAAACTGCCGATTCTGTTTCAGCTTTTCGGGGGAAACGTGCTGCGGTTCTCGGATCTGGAAAGGGCGATTCCGGCGATTTCGCAGAAGATGCTCATCCAGCAATTGAGGCAGATGGAAAGCGGCGGAATCGTGCAGCGCATTGTGCACCATCAGGTTCCGCCGAAGGTCGAATATTGCCTCACGAAGTGGGGGCAGGCGTTGTGCCCGGCGCTGGACGCGTTGCTGACTTGGGCCGGGAAGCGCGAGAAGCTGTCCGAACCCGCCGGCCGCGCGCCGGGGAAGCGCGGCCCAGCCGTTTAGCAGGTTGCCGAAACGGGAGCGCCCTTACTGCTGGTTCTTGCGGGGCGACTGTTCTTTCGCCTGGCGGACGCGTCCGCTTTCCAGCTTCTTCTGGATCTTGGCGACTTCGGCCTGATCGATGTCGGGCGCGGCGAGGCCATTCCATAGGCGAACCGCCGTCTCCCACTGCTCGATGGCGTCCTTCAGGTTGCCCTGTTTCATGTAGACGTCGCCCAAGTGATCGTTCACCGTCGGGTCTTTGCCACTCTGCTGGACGGCGCGCTTGAGGTAGTCCACCGCTTCGTCGAGACGGCCAAGGCGGAAGTAGACCCAGCCGAGGCTATCGAGGAATGCGCCGTTGTCGGGCTCCTGATCGACGGCCTTCTTGATCATGTCGAGCGCTTCGTTCAAGCGGACATTACGGTCGGCGAGCATGTAGCCGAGGTAGTTCAAGGCCGACGCCGATTTCGGATTCATGTCGAGCACTTTGCGGAACTCGGCTTCGGAGCGGTCGAAGTTCTTTTGCTTCTCGTAGAGCGCGCCGCGCATGAAGAGGATGGGTTCCTTTTCGTCGGGCGTGGTGGAGAGCTTCTCGGCTTCGTCGAGCGTCTTGGCCATCTCGCCGAAGTTCTTCTGCTTCTCGGAGAGTTGGGCGAGGGTGAGGTACGTTTCGCGATCCGTTTCCTTCTTGCCC
>CAYUZM010000537.1:0-4710 GCA_964449665.1 uncultured Solibacteraceae bacterium | reverse complement strand
CATGTACGTGGACATCACCGATCGCATGCGCGCCCTCCTGCCCGACATGAGCCTGCGCGACGCCGCCAAGGTGGTGGCCGACGAACTGGGCGTGCCGAAGGGGCGCGTTTACGATCTTGGCATTTCCTTGAAGCGCAGCGACGGCAGCTGAGGCCGAAGCCCTCGCAACGACTTGCCTTGCCGGCCACCCTGGCCGACAGTGCTTGGTGCATCCACGCAACGGAGCTGCGGCACGCGCAGCCCGCGCCCCGGCCCGCAACCCAAGCCGCGCCACAACTCGCCCAGGCCGCCGCGCGCCCCGCCGCCCAAGCCGAGCCTCAGCGCAACCCGTCGCCTGCCCCCCTCCTTCCCGAAAACGCCACACTTGCCACCTGGAAACGCCAGATCCGCCCGCAAATCGAGGCAACTTGGACCCGCGCCCTCGGCCGCCTCGAACCCGCCCCGCGCGACCGCCGCTGGCTGGGCGACCTCCGCCGCGCCCGCGAACTGAAGCGCGACGAACTCCCCCACTACACCCGCATCGAGCTCGAACTCCCCATCGAAACCGACTTCTGGGCCCCCCACGTCCTGCTCATCCCCCGCGCCTCCGCCCACCCCGGCCGCCGCCCCGCCGTCATCGCCTGGAGTTCCACCACGCCCGACTGGCGCGAACCGGAGAAGCTCTGGGGCGCCTGGCTCGCCGAACGCGGCTACGTCGTCCTCACCGGCTGGTCGTTCATCCGAGGCTACCGCGCCGGCGCGCGCTACGACTCCAAGGTCCACGAGGTCCTCTACGAACGCTTCGGCCATTGGGCGCCCCTTTCGCGCATGGCCTTCGACGCCCGCCGCGAGGCCGAATACCTGCGCACCCTCCCCAACGTCGATGGCGCCCGCATCGGCTTCATGGGCTTCTCCCTCAGCGCCAAGGCCGCGCTCTACGTCGCCGCGTTCACCCCCGGCATCGCGGCGGTGGTCAGCATCGACCCCGTCATCCCCCTCGTCGCCCTCCCCGAAGGCGGCGGAACGAACTACAAGATGCCCTGGTATCTCGATTGGGACCGCGCCGTCCCCACTCCAACCGGCAACTCCACCGTCGGCGGCATCCTCGCGGGCCACGACCACCACGAAATCCTCGCCCTCGCCGCCCCGCGCCCCCTGCTCATCCTCGGAGGCTCCGGCGACACCGAATGGGGCCGCTCCCACTCCGACGGCCGCCGCTCCGCCGATTGGGTGAATCGCGCGCGTGCGGTCTACAAGCTCTATGGCGCAGAAGACCGCCTGCAGTTCATCCCCACCCCCGACGGCCACCACGCCAACGGCCCCGCGATGGACCCGGCTTGGCAGGGGTTTGTGGAGAAGTGGCTTCTAAAGCCGGGCTCGCTCTCGAAGCGATGAGCAGCCAGTTCCTGGGGGTCGAAACACAACTTTCATGATCGCTAGGCGAAGGGACTGTCGCGGCACAATTCGTACTTTGCGCGTACGTGCGGAAGCACAACTTCTGTGTAGCCGACGTTCCAAGTGGAATCCGGACACAAGGTCTTCCTTGGGTGCTGAGCTCAGTGAAACACTGCCTAGCGCGTCTCGGGAGACTGATATGATACTTTCGGTTTGGTGATAGTGCATTAGGACAGCTTCTCGATTGCCCACATTTGACTCACTCTGCTGACATTCAAGCCACATGCCCGGACGCCACCTACTACTCCATTTGCCAGAGAATTGGACTAACGACCAACGCGGCAACTTTTTTGAGGACTTCATTGGTGACCTTTTGCGCCCGATGCGCTTTACGGTGGAAAGACGCCTCCGTGTCACCGGTATGGAAATAGATCTTTTGGCTAAAGGCCTCGATCAGCCCCGAACGATTCTGGTGGAGTGCAAAGCGCAACGTGACGCGCTTTCTGCCGATGTGATCACAAAATTGTTAGGGAACGTCACGATTCGTGGCGCAGACTGCGGCTGGCTGTTCTCTACTAGCGACTTAGGGAAAGATGGACGAGGGCAATGGGAAGAGATACAGAGTCAGCCGCATCTTGCTTCGAAGTTCATGTGGTTCCCGCCGGAACGAATAGTTTCGATCCTTCAAGACCAGCGAACGATCGTTGATCCGCAAAGCGCATTGCTTAAATTTGTGACCGATACCCGTAGTTTCGGAGATTTTACACTCATTTGGGCACCGACCGGCAGATACTGGTTGATCGAAATCCTGCGGGACGGTTTTCCCGCTTTGTACTCTGTCCTGAATGCTCAGGACGGGGCCGCGCTCGACGAATCTCAGGCCATGAGCGTAGCGGGCTTTTCTGATCGGTTTAATGCACTCGCTTTTCAAGACTTGCGTGCTTCGAACGTTGCACTGTATCAAATTCCAACGCAATCACCTATCGCTCGTGTTGTGTCGGGGGACACCTGGGACGATCTTCGTCCCGCTCGTCCAAACGATTTTGTGGGCAGAGACGATCTCATTCGAGACATCTTTCAATTTGTTGAACAAGTACGAGCAGGTAGCACTGCAACCAGAACGTTTGCCGTTCAAGGACCTAGCGGCTGGGGCAAGAGTTCCCTAGTGATCAAACTTGTAGATCTTGTTAGCAAGGGGCGCCGAATAACGAACTGCTCACTGACAGCAGTCGACAGCCGGTCAGCGACGTCTGCCGCGTTCGTGAGCGGCGCAATTCGTATGGCCTTGAATGATGCGGCCGTTGCGGGGCTACTCAGAGATCCAAACCATGACATTTCGAGCCTTACCCATCCACTGGATTCTCCAGATATTCTGGCGTCAGCAGATAAGTTGCGCCGAGACGGCAGCGTTGTGGTACTTATTTTCGATCAGTTTGAAGAACTTTTCACAAAGGAAGCGCTTTTTGAAACCTTCAACGCAATCCGTGAGCTGAGCGTAGACCTGGATAGCAAGCAGATTCCAATTGTGCTCGGTTTCGCCTGGAAAACGGATGTATCGTTACCACAACAGCATCCGGCGTACCACTTATGGCATTCCCTCGCAGATAGACGAAGAGACTTCAGAGTCCGACAGTTCGGCACGCCGGACATCAGCAAAGTCATCACACATGCTCAGAGTCAATTCGGCATATCATTGGTGCCGGCACTGAGGGCACGTCTCATGGAACAATGTCAAGGCTATCCGTGGTTGCTCAAGAAATTGCTCGTTCATGTAGCCAAACGGTTAGAGCAGGCCGCTTCTCAATATGAACTCCTTGAGCGAGAGCTGGATGTCCAAGGATTGTTTGAAGAAGATTTGGCTGGTCTGGCATCAGACCAGATACGTTGCCTCAAGTATGTCGCTGAGCGGGCGCCAGCATATGTGACAGAGGTTGAAGAGCACTTCAGTTCCGAAATAGCGAACTTTTTGCTTTCAAAGAGACTGCTGGTCCGAAGCGGATTGAATTACGTTATTTATTGGGACATATTCCGCGACTACTTGGTCGAGGGCCGCGCACCTCAAATACCTTGGACACGAACATTCCAGCGTGATCCCAACTCAGCGATTCAGGCAATCAGATGTGTCTCACAAGAACAACCGATTTCCGCAAAACGTATTTCCGAATTGCTCGGAGGCTCTGAGAGAGGTTGGGTTAATGTGATGAGCGACCTCGTGGCTCTCCAACTCATCGACCGGATCGCAGAGGACAGTTATCGTCTTGCACCACACGTCAAGTCGATCACACCGCTCGACTTGGCGGCCCATATTCATGGCCAGTTGTCACGCCACGTCGTCTGCCGAGAACTCGCGGCGATAGAGCGAGACGCAATCGTTACGAATGAGATATTAGATCGTCTAGTAGAGAAGACGAGGCCAGCAACTACACCCTCGGCAGTGGTAATCCATCAATACGCCATGAATCTGAAGCGGTGGCTTCTATTTTCTGGCCATTTGGAGGAGCGCGGGAGTTTTCTCTATAGGCCGGCAGGCAAGGGCACACAGATGGGTCGGCTCAAAGGTCGAAATAATCGGGGGACAAGGTTCCTCGGAGCAGGTACCCCCGATTCGCTTATCACCCTTCTCACCTTGCTCGCTCGGGCGATCAAAGATGGAGTACCCGAAGCTGATCTGATGAAACAAGGCCTTAGGAATGCGGTTTACGACGCCGTTGCTCTGCGCCTCGCTGATCGAACTGAAGATCGTGTGCTGAGACTTATTCGCCCAATATCCGACCCGATCGATCTGGAGCAAATTATTCGCCGGGAGGTTCTTAAGCAACCAAGCACTGCGATCATTGCAGCCGCAGTACGTGAATCGCCCGAGATCTCCAATTTGGCGCTCGGAGACACTCTGAAGGCTGGATTACAGCAGGATTGGAAACCTGCTTCCGGGCTTCGCTACGCGAACGGAGTCAGACGTTATTTCGAGTGGGCTTCAAAATCGCGATAGAGGGCCCAGAAGGAATAGGTCCCGACAAGTCGCCTTGTGGCGGTCGAATCCGGGTAACACCACGCGCCAACCGGAAACTTAAAAGCGACCCACTCCATCTGCTGGCGCGCTGGACGCTTTTACCATCACCGCTTTCGCAGCACCTGTCGCGCCCCGAAAATCACCATGATCGCCCCCGCGATAACCCACTTCGACTCCATCACTCCGCCAAACACGTGGTAAGTCTTGTCCAGAAAGACCAGCACCGCCAGTGCAATCACCACAGGCCACTTGTGCCGAAGCAGATCGTCCGTGAAATGCGCCACCGGCGAATTCCTCGCCATGCCCTCAGCCACGGGCTTCTCCTG
>CAYUZM010000536.1:0-4724 GCA_964449665.1 uncultured Solibacteraceae bacterium | reverse complement strand
GCTCACGAATTGAAAAGCCGCGGCGACTCTCTCGCCATGCTGATCAGCGATCAGCGCATGCCGGAGATGCTGGGCAACGAAGTGCTCGCCCGATCGCGCGAAGTCTACCCGCCCGCGCGCCGCGTCCTGCTTACTGCCTACTCCGATATCGAAGCGGCCGTCAAAGCCATCAACGAGGCCCATCTCGATTACTACCTGTCCAAACCCTGGCAGCCGCCCGAAGAACGTCTCTTCCCCGTGGTCGACGATCTCCTCGATGCCTGGCAGGCCGAGTACCTGCCCGAAACGAAGGGGCTGCGCCTGGTGGGGCACCAGTGGTCGCCCCGCTCCCATGCGATCAAGGGATTCCTGGCCAGTAATCTCATCTCCTATCACTGGCTCGATGTTGCCCGCGATCCCGGCGCGCCCGCCCTTCTGACTGCCGCCGGCGTGGGCGACGACGAACTTCCAGCGCTGTTCTTCGACGATGGAGGTTCCGTGCTCCGCAATCCGGAGCCGCGCCAGGTGGCCGAACGCCTCGGCCGTTCGCTCTCGGCGGCCTTCGATGTCTACGATCTCGTCATCGTCGGCGCCGGTCCCGCTGGCCTCGCCGCGGCCGTGTACGGCGCATCCGAAGGCCTGCGAACCCTGCTGCTGGACCGCCACGCTCCCGGCGGCCAGGCAGGCACCAGTTCCCGCATTGAGAACTATCTCGGATTTCCGTCCGGTGTCAGCGGCAGCGAACTCACGCGCCGCGCCGTGACGCAGGCGCAGCGGCTGGGCGCGGAGTTCCTTGCGCCGCTCGAAGTGACCAAGGTTTCCGTCGAGGGCGGCTACAAGCGCCTCATGCTCGGCGACGGTCGCGAGATTGTCACGCGCGCCATGCTCGCCGCCACCGGCATGCACTACCGCGAACATCCCGCGCCAGGCATGGCCGACCACCGGGGCGCGGGCGTTTATTACGGCGCCGCCACCACGGAAGCCTCGGCCATCGCGGGCCGCCGCGTGCTCGTTGTCGGCGGAGGCAACTCGGCCGGCCAGGGCGCTCTGTATCTGGCGCGCCACGCAAAGGAAGTGCGCATCGTGGTGCGCCGCGAGGGCCTGCAAGGAACGATGTCGCAGTATCTCATCGATCAGATCGCGACGACGCCGAACATCCAGGTGCTGCCGCGAACCGAACTGGAACGCGTCGAAGGCGTTGGCCATGTCGAGCGCGTCGGGCTCGTCTCATTGGACGATGACTCGCGCCGGACCGAAGAGGCCGACGCGCTGTTCGTGTTCATCGGCACGCGTCCCTGCAACGGCTGGCTGCCCCCAACGGTGCTGCGCGATGACAAGGGATTCGTCCTCACCGGCCGCGACCTGATGGCCGCCGAAGCCTACCCGCGCATTTGGAAGGAGCCGCGCGAACCGCTGCCACTCGAAACCAGCGAGCCCGGCGTGTTCGCCGCGGGCGACCTCCGCGCCGGAGCCATGAACCGCGTCGCCTCGGCCGTCGGCGAAGGATCGATGGTCGTCTGGCTCGCGCGCGAATACCTGGCGCTGACCTGAGGCGCGGCGCGTTTCCTCGCGCACAGCCTACTCGCACCCGCCGTGCAATGCCCACTCGCGCTCGCCGCCCCACTCCCGCCGCACGCGCTCGGCACGCGCTCCCCGCACTCCCGCCCGCACGCACTCGCCACCGGAGCGCGTACCATAGTGGCGATGAATTCACACCTACTGCGCGCAGCCCTCTTGATCGCCTTCTCAGGCGCGGCCTTCGCCGCCGTCGAAGATGAGATCCGCAACGCCGACCAACAATGGGCCGAGGCCGCCAAAACCGGCGATGCCGCCCAACTCAACCGGCTCCTCTCCGGCGGCCTCGTCTACACGCACGCCACCGGAATCATCGACGACAAAACCAGCTACATCGAGAAGGTGAAGAGCAAGCGCCAGAAGTACGACGGCATCGTTCATTCCAACGTCCGCGTGAACGTGTTCGGCGGCCACACGGCGATTCTCACGGCGCGCATGCGCATGCACGGCACCAACGCCGCCGGCCCCTTCGACGACCAGGTCCTGATGACGCACGTGTGGGTGAAACTGAACGGCGCATGGCAACTGGTCGCCCATCAGACGACGAAACTGCCGTAGCGCCCGGCCAACGGGCGCGATCCATCGCCGGCTCGGCCCCCAAACTACTGCGCGACTTCGAGCGTCTCCAACATTCCCATCGCCGCGCGCTCCATGCCCGGCCAATCCCGCTCCGGCGAGGCGAACACCAGGAACATAATTCCATTCCCTTGCGGCACCGCGACGAGTAAATTATTCTCAACACCGCCGAACGGCGACGTGCCTCGCATCTGCGCGGTCATCGCCGGACGCCCTCTCAACTGAACCGTGCGCGCCCCCCCCATCTGTAGTGACGGATCCGAAGATCGCAGTGCGGCCATAAGCTCTCGAGTGGCCCCTTGCAGGTTCCCGCGGCGCCGCGGCTGGAACTGTCCCATCAATACGCCGTATCCGACCTGCACCTGTCCGCGTCCGGCCGTAACCAACCCGTTCCGCGGGCCCGCCACAACGGAGTTGCCCGATTGATCTCCATAGGCCACCCAGTCCGCAGGAAGCGCCATCCGGAATCGTTGCGTCTGCAGCGTGCGTGCCCCACTCGACACCTGAGGTTGTTGAGGAGCAGCGGCCTGCTCCTGGCGGATCTGCTTCCGCGGCGCGGGCAAACCGGCCACCCGCTGTTTCGTCGCGCCGAAGCTTCCGCCCTCCGCGGTGTACTGCTTTTGAGGAAAGGTCCGCACCTCCGCCTCCACCGCCTTCACGCGGTTGCCCGGATTCGGATGGCTGGCCAGAAATTGCGGGCCGCCGCCGCCGGATTCCTTCTCCAACGTTTCAAAGAAGCGCGCCATTTCAATTGGGTTGAACCCGGCTTCATGCAGGATCTTGGCGCCCAAAGCATCGGCCTGCGTTTCCGCCCCGCGCGAGTACTTCAGCATGAGCATATTCAATCCGAGGCCCGCGCCAATCTGGGCGATCTGTCCGGTTGCCGAATCGCCCAACAGAATCCCCGCGGCCGCGGCCGGTATCTGCAAGATACTCGCTTTCGACGCCTGATTCGTCCCGTGCCGCAGCACGACGTGCGCGATCTCATGCCCCAGCACGCCGGCCACCTGGGCTTCATTATCGGCCGCTCGA
This sequence comes from uncultured Solibacteraceae bacterium, assembly GCA_964449665.1. Taxonomy (GTDB): domain Bacteria; phylum Acidobacteriota; class Terriglobia; order Bryobacterales; family Bryobacteraceae; genus JAFLBB01. Next base: position 1,562 of record CAYUZM010000536.1, on the reverse strand, counting down.
ATCAATCCGCTGTGAACGAAGATCGGGCCGCCGGGCAAGGCGAATGCGTTGATGCTCGGGTCGTTGATCAGAGTGAACTCGTACGGATAGTCGCCCGCCGAAGGTGTGGAGGCGAGCCTCCGTCCCAGCGCCTTGACGTAGTCCTGCAACTCCCGGTCCTGCACGATATCGACCTGTTGCGCGATCTCCGCCGCCGCCTGCCGGCCAACCTGAACGTCCTGATCTTTCGAATAGACATTGAATCCAGGATTGATCGGCGCGCCCGGCTGCCTTGCCGCGCAGGAAAAACTCATCACCACGAGCACGGAAAGCGTTACGTACCGGCTGATCATCGTCTGCACCTCTCCCATACATGCTGCACGAATGGGGCCAATTTAGGTAACGGAACCATTCCTGGAACTTTTTGCGGCAGCGGGAATCGCCCTCGCGCGGGCTTAATCGTCGGAATCGCCCGGCGGATTCGACGTGCGCTTCTGCAGATCGCGGTCGAACTCGGCCCAGGCCTCCGCCATTTTCTCCGCCGCCTCTTCGGTATACTTCTGCCGCTCGTCGGCGCTTGCGTTCGGGTTGCGCTCGGCCTGGCCCTCGGCGATGTCCCACATCGCATCAACGATGGTCTTCAGGTCGAAGAAGCGCAGCAACGTCTTCTTGCGCAGGTGCTCGACCATGTCGCGATATTCGTCCTTCTGCACTGGCACGGGCAGCTTCCACCACTTCAGCTTTGGCGGGTCCGGCGGCGGATTGCCGTACTTGCCATACTTCATCGCCTGCTCGGTCACCTGCACGATCGAGAAGGGCGGGTACGATGGCTCCACATAGGGCGCACGCTCGAAGATCAACTCAACGGCACGCTTGTTGCCCACCGATCCAAACGCAACCGGGTGAAACTTCATCCGTTCGCCGAGCGGCACAATGGTGGTCCCCCATTGCCGCGTGGCGTTGTTGATCTCCTTCTTCAAATCGTCCAGTACGGTGACGGCCCGCCGCAAACTGGTGGCCTGCGCGAAGGACTCGCTCGACTCGGCATGGCCGGTGGCGGTAATCTTCGCCACCATGTAGGTGCCGGGTTGGCCGCACTCCACCACCCAATCGGCGATGAGCCGCAGAAAGATGCGGGAGACAACGGGAAGCGTGTCCACCGTGTCGCCATTCTTGGGGAACTTGCGCAGCCACGCGCTCGAGGGAAGCGGCGGTTGCGCGGGGGGCAGGATCTTGCGATCCAAAATACTCCGGATACGCGGATCGACCATGAAACCTCCGAATACGGCAATAGCCTACTACTTCCATGAGCGTGAAACACGGCGCGATTCCGCCAATCGAATTGCCGGGAGCGGGCGTCCGCCGCCGCGCGCGTCTGCCTCTGTGCGCGCATCCGCCTCTACGCGCGCCCGCCTCTGTTGACGCGATGCGGAGCTTTCGGATAGAGTCTCACTCATCACATGCCAGCCATCGACGTCCCCGTTACACCAAGTGGCTTTGGACAAACCACCCGGCGCGACCGCTGGTGGGTGCAACCGCTGCTGATTTTTCTGCTCTCCTGCGCCATCTGCGCGCTCGCGGGA
>CAYUZM010000535.1:0-4737 GCA_964449665.1 uncultured Solibacteraceae bacterium | reverse complement strand
TGCGGCGGGCGTTCGGATTCAAGCGGTCAGAGGAACGCATGCGCGAGATCGAAGTGAAGCTGCGGGCGGGGATGGCGCGGAAGCATATTACGGGAGAGGCGCAGGACAAGATTGTGAAGGCAATCACCGCTTTCGCCATGTTCGGGTTTCCCGAATCGCACGCGGCGAGCTTCGCGCTGCTTGCTTATGCCAGTGCGTATCTCAGAACTTACTCTCTGGCGGCATTCACCTGCGCTTTGCTGAATCACCAGCAGATGGGTTTTTATCATCCGTCAACGTTGGTGAAAGACGCGCAGCGGCATGGGCTGCGCGTGCTGCCGGTGGACATCAACCGCTCCCGGGATGTCTGCACGCTGGAGGATTTTCAACTGCGGCTGGGCTTCAACTATGTGCGCGGATTGCGGGGGCAGGTGGCCAAGGCGATTGTGTGCGGGCAGCCGTTTCGCAATATCGACGATCTGGCGGCGCGCGTGCCGGAGTTGAAGAAGGAGGAGTTTCACAAGCTTGCCGCGATTGGAGCGTTTAACTCCATTCAAGCGCTGCACCGGCGGGACGCCTTGTGGAAGGCCTCGCGCGCGGCAAGGCCGGTGGGCAGCCTGCTGCTGGCCGTTCCGGAATCGGAGCCGGAAGCGCCGTTACGGCAGATGACCATCGAAGAGCGGCTGGCAACCGATTGCACGGTGACGGGCATGACGGTTGGCAAGCACCCGATGGCTTACCGCCGGAGCGAGATGGACAAGCTGGAGGTGACTCCCGCGGCGGGGTTGCCGTTTGTGCCCAATGGGCGGACCGTGCGCGTAGCGGGCAACGTGATTGTGCGTCAACGGCCGGGCACGGCTAAAGGGATCACGTTCATGAGCCTGGAGGATGAGACGGGTATTTCCAACGTGGTGATCAAGCCCGATCTTTTCGAACAGCAGAGGATTGCGATTCTGACGCATCCGTGGGTGATGGTGGAGGGGCGGATGCAGAACGTGGATAACGTGGTTCACATACTTGCCGAGGATGTATCGCCGCTGGCGAACCCGCTGGAGATTGGCGCGAGTTCGCACGATTTTCATTGATGAAAGGGGCGGCGGCACGCGTTGGGCGGCACACGTTGGGCGGCACACGTTGGGCAACGCGCATGGTGGACGCACGGCGGCGGGCGAACGCGGCGCGGCGATGGACTGCCCTTAGATGAAGTCGATCTGGAAAATCCAGCCTGCGGTGGGGCTATCGTTGTTAGGCCAGTTCGGGTGGATGCCGGCGTCGCAACTGATGAGCTTGCCTTCGTGCATGACGAGGCCGTGGGGGTCGGAAGAGCCGGGGACGAAGTCGACGGTTTCGAGAACCTTGCCGGTTGCCGCGTCGTATCGCACGAGGCCGGGCTTGCCTTCGCGGTAGCTATGGCTATCGTTGCCGACTACTTGCCAGATGGTTCCGTTGTCCCAGGCGATGTCGTGGTAGCGCACGCGGTCGGGGCCCTGGTAGAAGGGGATCATGAATTCGGGCTGCCAGGTTTTGGGGTCGACGCGGAGATTGCCGCGCAGGCGGAGAGAGGAGATCCAGAGCTTGCCGTCCTGCCACATGCCGCCGTGCGAGCCGCCGCCGTCGTTGGGGGGGCCGAGGGGAATCTGGCGGTGGCTGATGAGCTTCGAGTTCATGTCGACCTGGAAGACGCCCTGCGGGGGGGCGTTGGCGATCATCCAGACGTAACCGCCGCCGACGGCCATGCCGCTGGTGTTGCGGGAAGGGGTCTTCACGGTCTTGAGGAGTTTGCCGTTCCAATCGACGAGCCAGGCCGATTCATCGAGCGATTTCGGCTCGGGCAACTTGTAGGACGCGGCTTGCGCGCCGGAGAGTTTTTGCTCGCCGATCCACAATCCTTCGGGCGTTGTGGCCAAGCCGTTGGGAAAGCCTTGCGGGCTTTTGAACAGTTTCGTTGTCTTGGCCATGCGCGCCGCCGGGCGCGAGGGGCGCGGCGCTTGCGGGGCGAGTGCAGCGGCGGCGGATCGAGTCAGCAACGATCCGGTTGCAATGCTAGCGGCGAGGAATTCTCTTTTCGTCATTGTATCCACCTTCGATCGACGTGGCGGATTATATAACATCCGATTGCGCGAATCGTGCGACGTGAGTGATTTGGGCACAAGTGATTTCGTTACGATGAAAGACATTGCCGAGCGAGCAGTGTGCGCTCCCCGGCGGCCTATTGCAAGGAGAATCAGTGTCCGTACATTCCAGAGTCATCGAAGGTCCATACCTTCGCGATCTGCTTGACCAGCCGGCGGCGATCGATCGCACGTTGCGGCAGTTGAAGGCAGATGGGAAGCTCGGCGCGATTGCCGGAGATTTCGCTGCCGGGCGGTTTCAGCGCATCGTGTTGACCGCGATGGGGGGCTCGCTGCACGCGCTGCACCCGTTCCATTTGCGGCTGATCGCGGCCGGCCATGCGCCGCACGCGGTGGAGACTTCAGAACTGATCCGCTATGAGTCGAAACTGCTGGGCGAAGGCACGCTGGTGATCGCCGTTTCGCAATCGGGACGGAGCGCAGAGTTGCTCACGATGCTTGAGCAGGGGGCGAACGGGTCGACCGTGCTCGGTGTGACAAATTACGCCGATTCGCCGCTGGCCGAACGGGCGGATGCGGCGCTTGTAATGGCAGCGGGCGAAGAGAGCACGGTGTCGTGCAAGACCTATATGGCAACGCTGGTGACGCTCACCTGGCTGGCCCAAGAGTTGCTGGGCGCGCAGGGCAATGCGCGCCACGAACTGGACGCGGCAGCGCCGGCGTTGGAGAGGTATTTGCAGAACTGGCGGGCGCACGTGGATGCCATGGCCGGGCATTTGGAGCCGGTGAGGCATCTGTTCCTGGCGGGGCGGGGCGAGTCGCTGGCGGCGGCGCGCGCGGGCGGGTTGACGCTCAAAGAGTCGGCCCACGTGCACGCCGAAGGCATGAGCGCTGCGGCGTTCCGCCATGGGCCGTTTGAGATGATCTCGCCCGAGGTGTTCATATTCGTCTTCGCCGGCGCGGAAGCGACGCGCGAGTTAAACCGGAAACTGGCGCGGGATGTGCAGCACGAAGGCGGGCGGGCGGAGATGATCGATTTCGATTTGCCGCCGGGGCCATTTTGCCTACCAACGGCCCCAGAATCGGTGCGCTCGATTTTGGAGGCACTGCCGGTGCAGATGGCATCGCTGGCACTGGCGGCGATGAAAGGCCGCGAAGCGGGGCGCTTCGTACGCCTGACAAAGGTGACGACGGTGGAGTGAACGCGCGGAGGTGGCGGAGCCCGCGATGGCGGCGTGTTTGCGCCGCGGCTGCGTTTGGGGGCCGGGCAGTCGCGACGGTGGCGATTGAGCAGCCGGTTGATGGAGGTTCGACTTGTCGCGCGTGGTTAGCGCCTCGCGATGCGAGCGCTGCGCCAAACTAGACCCGCCAAGCCAGCAGCGGAAAGAAGCCACGTGGACGGTTCCGGAACAGGATCACCCGGATCGCCGTCGAAGTTGAAATCGTGCAGTTCGAGGGAGCCGCAGTCCTGACGGGCGGTGCACACATTGCTGTAGGACTGGGCGATCAATTGCCCGATCAACTGGCCCCAGGCAGAGGTCACGTCGGCGTAGGGAGCGAGGACGCTGCCCTGGACTCCGGACTTCATAAACAAGCTGGTGGCTTCGTAGTAGTTGAAGAGAATCCGGCTGGCGAGTGGCGACGAGTTGTCGCCGTTCACGGCGAGGCCATTAATGAAGTAGGACGCGTTGGTCTCGGAAACGTTCGTTCCTTTGACGTTCACCACGACCGTGGAGTTGGCGCCGACGTTGATGAACTTCACGCTGCAGGAATCGCAGAAATCAGCGCTGTCGAGGAGGAAGACGGCCAGCGGGCTGTCGGCGACATCAATGATGAACTCGGAACCGAGGTTCGGACCGACCGCGGTGCCGCCCATGTTCTTCAAGGACTGCGATTTGTTCTTGAGATCGAGTTCGGCGGCGGCGAAATCGATGGGCGATGCGCCTGGTCCATCGACGACGCCGCTCACGATGTTGAAATTCGTCAGGTTCAGCAGGTTGCCATGGAACGCGTCGCCTGAGTAGAGTTGCCCGTTGGTGGCGCTCAGATTCTGACCCGCAATGAGGGCATACTGGCCGTCGTAAAAGTTCGGCCCGTGCTGCGGGGCGATGCCCATGTTGGTGAGGGTGATGTTGCCGCCCGCCGCCAGCTTACCTCCCACATCGCTATTGGCGCTTGTGTAATTGCCGAAGAAGAAGCCGTTGTACCCGTCCGCGGATCCTAGATATCCGGCGTGGAGCGTCATGGCTCCGGTGATCAACACACCATATATCAGACTCTTGGCGACCATATTTGCCAGTGTCCGTCGCGGGGTGTGCAATCGCCATAGTAAGGAGGTTGAGTTGTACTCCGTACCGGGTCCAGTACTTCGCCTGTCTATTTACGTAGGCAGTACTGGGAAGACGCTTGTACGACGGACCCAGACCAACTTGCCGGCTCAGCGCGTATCCCCAATGATTTTGTAGATTTGCCGCCCGTATTTTTCTACCGTTCCGGCTCCGATGCCGGGAATGGCGAGAAGTTCAGTAGCAGTAGTTGGGAGAGCAACGGCGATGGAGCGTAGGGCTTTGTCGGTGAAGATGCGGAAAGCAGGCCCCCTGAGTTTTCGCGCCCCCGCCACGCCCCCAGTGACGAAACGCGGCTCCAACCGATAACCGCCCCCCCAAGGAGAGCCCCACCTTCGGGT
>CAYUZM010000534.1:0-4738 GCA_964449665.1 uncultured Solibacteraceae bacterium | reverse complement strand
ATCATCGCTCCGATGTAGGCGGGAAGCGTGATTTTCCAAGCCGTGAACTGCGCGATGACAAGCGATCCCAACGCCATGGCCGCGGAGAGCGCAATCACATTGGTGAAGAAGGAGCTTTCGTTCGCCTGCTCCAAGTGAGACGCGGGCGATTATTTTGCGGCTTTAGAGTGGAGTTTATTCTTCCGAATGAGGCCTCCGCCAATCCAGCCGCCAATCAGCCCCCCCGCGACGATGCCAAAGACGGCCGAAGCAACGCCAGCTGTCGTTCCGCCCGCAACACCGACGCCTTCAAATGTTGGGCCAAAGGCAAGCGCCGTCGCGGGGCCGCCGGTAAGAGCAACCGATCCTGCGAGCACACCCATCAACGGATGGAGTCCGAGTAAGGAGGCGAGCGAAACACCCACCGCGTTCTGCAGGAACACGCCTGCCACGGACACGATGAGCATGAGCGTGACCATTCGTCCGCCCATTCGAAGCAGGCGCAGACTGGCGTTCATGTCGACCGTAGTGAAGAAGGCAATCATGAGGAGGTCCCGCAACACCATGTCGAAGTCGAAATTCACTACGCGATCGCGCAATGCAACGACCGCGATCGCGTAAACGAGCCCGCCGGCGATAGATGCGGGAATGTTGACGCGATCGAGAAACGGGATGCGGCGCTTCAACCACATGCCAATGACGATGCCAAATGCCGCCAATCCGAGCACCTGAATCACCGTAATCTTGATCGTCGGAACCATCCCGTCTCCTTGGGCCGGTTCCTAAAGGCCGGCTTTTTTCCACAGTTCGTCCACGCGCGCGCGCACCTCCGGAGCCATCGTGATCACGCCGGGCCAGCGGCGGGTGAAGCCCTCCTCGGGCCATTTGCGCGTGGCGTCGACACCCATCTTGGAACCGTAGTTCGCCAGGCGGCTGGCGTGATCGAGCGAGTCGACGGGTCCCATGACAAATTCAATGTCACGCTGCGGATCGATGTTATTGAGCGCCTTCCAGGCGACTTCACTCACGTTCTGCACATCGACCTCTTCGTCGACCACAACGATCACCTTCGAGAACATAGCCTGGCCCAGTCCCCAGATGGCATGCATCACCTTGCGCGCCTGGCCGGGGTAGGTTTTCCTGATGGAGACGAGGATCAGGTTGTGGAAGATGCCTTCGGCGGGCATGCAGATGTCCCGGACTTCGGGCAGTTGCATGCGCATCAAGGGTAGAAAAATCCGTTCGATCGCTTTGCCCATGTAGAAGTCCTCCATGGGCGGCGCACCGACGATCGTGGTCGGATAGACGGGATTCTTGCGCTGCGTGACGCAGGTGACATGGAAGACGGGGTAGTCGTCTTCCAGCGAGTAGAATCCCGTATGATCGCCGAAAGGCCCTTCCGTGCGCAACTCGCCGAGTTCGAGATAGCCTTCCAGAACGATCTCGGAATTCGCGGGCACCTCGATGTCGACGGTTTCGCATTTGACCATTTCCACCGGTTTCTTGCGTAGGAAGCCGGCGATCATCATCTCGTCGATGTCGGGCGGCAGCGGCAGAATGGCGGAGTACATCGTCGCGGGATCGGCTCCGAGCGCGACCGCAACCTCCATGCGTTTCGCCTTCCCTTCCTGATGCAGGCGGCGGTAATGGTCTGCGCCCTGCTTGTGGGTCTGCCAGTGCATGCCCGTGGTGCGCTCATCGTAGATCTGGATGCGGTAGCAGCCGCAGTTGCGCTTGCCCGTCAGCGGGTTCCGGGAAAACACCATCGGCAGGGTGATGAACCGGCCGCCGTCCTCGGGCCAGCATTTCAGCACGGGATAGTCGTTCAGGGAAAAATTGTCTCGCTTGACGATCTCTTTGCAAGGACCGTCCTTGACGATTGTGGGGAAGAAAGCGCCGACTTCGGCGAGCATCGGCAGCATCTTGAGCTTGCTCAGAATGCCTTCTGGCATGCGCATTTGCAGGTAGTCGGCGATGCGTTGGGCGATGGAGTCGACCGAATCGACCTCGAGCGCAAGCTCCATTCGCCGGTCGCTGGCGAAGGCTTGGTTGAGACCGGGGACGGGGTGGCCTGTGGGTTTCTGGAAGAGAAAGCCCGGGCCGCCGCGCTTCACCGAGCGGTCGGCGAACTCGGCAATCTCGGGAATGGGGTCAACTTCGATGGAGATGCGTTTCAACTCGCCGGCCTTTTCGAGGGCGGCGATGAAGGCTCTTAAATCCTGGTAAGCGATGGTGGCTCCTTGTTCGGCGGGCCTGTGGGCGGTGTCATGCCGCACACGCACGGCCGCTTTCGTCTACTCTAAACAATTTGGGACACACAATGACAAATCGGACAGCTTTTGTTACAGGCGCGAGCCGTGGTATTGGGCGCGCCTGCGCGCTCGAGTTGGCGCGGAACGGAGCGAGAGTGGTGCTGGCCGCGCGCCAGCGGGAGAAGTTGGAAGCGGTGGCCGCCGAGGTGCGCGACTTGGGCGCCGAAGCGATGGTGGTCGAAATCGACCTCTCCTCGGCGGAATCGATCGCGCACGCGTTCGTAGCGGCCAAAGAATTCGCTCCTATCCACATTCTGGTGAACAACGCCGGCATCACGCGCGACACGCTGGCGCTGCGCATGAAGCTCGAAGATTGGGAGTCGGTGATCCGCACCAATCTGACCGGATCATTCTTGTGCATGCAGCAGGTTCTGCAAGGTATGATGCGCGAACGCTGGGGACGGATTATCAATATCAGCTCGGTCGTTGCCGAGGCCGGAAATCCGGGCCAGGCGAATTACGTCGCCTCTAAGGCCGGACTGATAGGTCTTACAAAATCCCTTGCCCAGGAGATGGCCAGCCGGAATATCACGGTGAATGCCGTGGCGCCTGGGTTCATCGATACCGACATGACATCGGTGCTGAGCGATGAACTGAAGGCGGGCATTCTCGGAAAGATTCCGCTGAAGCGTCTGGGCAGCCCGGAGGACATCGGGGCGGCCGTCGCCTTCCTGGCAAGCGAAGGCGCGGGATACATCACCGGCCACGTGCTCGACGTCAACGGCGGCATGTACATGTAGTCAGACCACCGCGTGGCGGATCTCGCCGTTGCAGTATGACAGCACGTTATCGACGGCGAGCGCGATGCCCGCCTCCAGCGCTTCCGGCGTAACCCCGGCGGAGTGGGGAGAGAGCACGACGTTGTCCAGTTGCGTGAGCGCGTATCCGCGTGGAAGGGGTTCAACATCGAACACATCGAGACCAGCGCCGCCGAGCCGTCCGGTGGTGAGGGCCGTCAGCATGGCGCGTTCGTCCACAATGGGACCACGCGCTGTGTTGAGAAGTATTGCACCAGGCTTCATGAGCGCAAGCCGCGACGCGTCGAGAAATCCTCGCGTCTGATCGCTCAGCCGCAGGTGGAGGCTCACCACATCGCTCGATGTTAGAAGTTGCTCGATGGACACGTGCGCGAAACCGAGCTCCGGCTTTGGATTCATTGTCCAGGTGACCACGCGCATACCGATGGCTTCGCCCAGCCGGGCGAACCGGCGGCCGATCTCACCCAGGCCAATCACTCCCAGCGTCTTGCCGTGCATTTGCGTCATGCCGCCGCGAGGCCATTCGCCGCCTCGTACGCGCGCGTCGATTTGCGGAATTCGCCGCGCCACGGCGAGCATGAGGGCAAGGGTATGTTCGGCGATCGATGTCGCCGAAACAGCGGGAGTGTTCGTGACGCGAATGCCGAGCGACCGCGCGGCATCGAGGTCGACATTGTCCGTGCCGGTGCCCCAGATGCTGATGAGGCGGAGAGACGGGCTGCCTTGCATTACCGAACGCGTGATCTTCGTGGAGGACCGGACGTTTATGATCGCCTCGGCATCTTGGATACGTTCGATCAGAACCGCTTCGGCTCCGGGCAGCGTGTCGAAATAGCGTACCTCGCCCGCACTCTTGAGGCGTGCGAACGAGGGGCTGAGCGCCAGCACCGCGGGCGCGTCGTCGGGAACGGCGATGATCCTCATTTACGCAGCCGCTCCAGCTTGGCCAGAAACTTCGGGTGTTGCAGCACGTCGCGATTCACCACTCCGTTCGGCACCTCGCCGCGAGAGATCTTGAGAACGGAGTCGGCGGCCTCGCTACCGTTGTCGTTCATCAGTTCGGTGGTCCACGCGAGCGCGTGCGGCGCGACGATCACGTTATCGAGCGCAAAGAGCGGATCGTCTTTCGGAGGCGGTTCGACGGGGAACACGTCGATTCCCGCGCCTGCGATCCACCGCTCCTGGAGCGCTTTCACCAACGCGGCATGTTCGACGATCGGTCCCCGCGCGGTGTTGATGAAATACGCCGAGGGTTTCATGAGACGAAAATGACGCTCTTGGATCAGACCCTTTGTGCCCTGATTCAGAAGCGTATTCACGGTGACGAAATCGGATTCGCGGAAGACGGTATCGATGTCAGCGAGTTCCACTCCCAAGTGTTTCACCTGGTCTTGTGTCACGTACGGATCGTAGGCGACGAATCGTCCGAACCCGAGGCTCTGCGCCAGGCGGAACATCTCCTGCGCGATATTGCCACAGCCGACCGACCCCAGCGTCCGGCCGCCGATGCTGATGCCCATCTTCGGCAGGTCACCGCGCCAGCCACCGGCGCGTGTCACCTTGTCCTGCAGGAGAAGATTCTTGGATAGCGCGAAAATGAGCGTGAAGATCGCCTCAGATACGGGGCGGCGAACGGCGCCGGGCGTGATCGTCAGCGCACCTGGAGCGTTCGGTGCGAGCGTTCCAGCC
>CAYUZM010000533.1:0-4749 GCA_964449665.1 uncultured Solibacteraceae bacterium | reverse complement strand
GCCGCCTCGCCGACAGGCGAAAGATCGATGCCGAGCTGCAAAATCTCGACGAACTCTTCGCGGTTGTAGGCGATGCCGCCGCCCGAGCCGCCCATGGTGAAGCTGGGCCGCAGCACGACCGGATAGCCGACTTTGTTCGCAAACTTCAGCCCGTCTTCGACGTTGTTCACCAACTGCGATTGCGGCATATCGAGGCCGATCTTTCGCATCGCGTCTTTGAACAGCAGCCGGTCTTCGGCCTTCTTAATGGAATCGATCTTCGCGCCAAGCAGTTCCACGCCGTACTTGTCGAGCACGCCCGCCTCGGCAAGCGCCACCGAGAGGTTTAGGCCCGTCTGGCCGCCCACGGTGGAAAGCAGCGCATCCGGGCGTTCGCGCCGGATCACCTCTTCGGCATAGGCAATATTGATCGGCTCGACATAGGTGCCATGGGCCAGCTCCGGGTCGGTCATGATCGTCGCCGGATTCGAATTGATCAGAACGACCTCATAGCCTTCGGCGCGCAGCGCCTTGCAGGCCTGGGTGCCGGAATAATCGAACTCGCAGGCCTGGCCGATCACGATCGGGCCACTGCCGATAATCAGGATTTTCTTCAGGTCGGTGCGCTTGGGCATCGTTATTTGTGCTTCTTCGGAAACTCGTCCATCATGGCTGCAAAGTCGTCGAACAGGTAGTGGGAATCGTGCGGTCCGGGCGCAGCCTCGGGGTGATACTGAACGCAGAACACCGGTTCGCACTTGTGGCGCAAGCCTTCGAGCGTATGGTCGTTCAGGTTCACGTGCGTCAACTCAACCTGCGAATCGGCGAGCGAATCGGGATCGACGGCGAAACCGTGGTTCTGCGCGGTGATCTCCACCTTGTTCGTCCGGCGGTTGAGAACCGGATGGTTCCCTCCGCGATGGCCGAACTTGAGCTTGAATGTCTTGCCGCCGAGCGCGAGGCCGAGAATCTGGTGGCCTAGACAAATGCCGAACACGGGCGTCTTGCCAATCAGCTTGCGCACCTGTTCGGCCTGGTGCTGCAGCGGTTCCGGATCGCCGGGACCGTTGGACAGAAACACGCCGCTCGGGTTGAGCGCAAGCACGTCCTCGGCTTTGGTCATGGCGGGCACGACGGTCACTTTCGCACCGATGTGCACCAGCCGCCGCAGAATGTTTCGCTTGATGCCGAAGTCGTAGGCCACCACATGGAAGCGCGGCTGGCCCGGCTCGCCGATGATGTCGGATTCCGAGACGGGCGATACGCCTTCCTCCCACTTGTACTGTTCGAGCGTGGAGACGCGCGTCGCCAGATCAAGCCCAGCCATGCTGGGAATCGCGCGCGCCTGTTCCACCAGCTTCACCGGATCGCCGCCCATCCCGGAAAGCACGCCGCGCATCACGCCGCGCGTCCGCAAACGACGCACCAGGGCCCGCGTATCGATATCGCTCGCCACGGGCAGCCCGTTCCGCGCCAGAAAATGATTCGCCTCTTCGTCGCTGCGCCAGTTGCTGGCAAGCGGCGAGAAGTCGCGCACCACAAGGCCTTCAATGAACGGCTTCACCGATTCGCAATCGTCGGGATTAGCGCCATAGTTGCCGATTTGAGGGTTTGTGAGAACGACGATCTGGCCGGAATAGGAGGGATCGGTGAAGATTTCCTGGTAGCCGGTGATGGAAGTATTAAAGACGACTTCACCGCTTGTGACTGTGGGCGCACCAAAGGACCTGCCTTCGAAGACTGTTCCGTCTTCCAAGGCGAGGATCGACTGTTCCAATCCGTTGCTCCTCTGCTGGTGGGGAAGTGGTAACTTCCATTTCAACATGCCGCGCTGGATTTCCGCAATCGGCTGCGGATCCCACTTGCCCCTTCGCGCGAAAAAACTCGCGAATCCGAAGGCCTCCGGCGGCCGCATTGTAGACTGAGAGTTTATGTCTCAGTCGACCAAGTGCACACTCTCGCCGCCCAAGCGGCTCCTGATGGGCCCCGGCCCGAGCATGGTGGAACCGCGCGTCTACGCAGCCATGGGCCAACCCATCGTAGGCCACCTGGACCCCTTCTTCTTCCAGATCTCCGAGGAGATCCGCGCACTGCTCGCCGAGACCTTCGGCACGAAGAACTCGTTCACCATGGCCATCTCCGGCACCGGCAGCGCGGGGATGGAAGCGCGCGTATCGAACTTTGTCGAGGATGGCTCGAAGATGGCCGTGCTGGCCAACGGGTTCTTCTGCGACCGCCTCACCGAAATGGGCAAACGCCAGGGCGCCAACGTTGTGCGGCTGGAAAAGCCGTGGGGCGAGATCTTCTCCGACGACGAAGCCTGCGACTTTATCAAGCGCGAGAAGCCGAACGTGGTGGCCTACGTGATGGCCGAGACCTCGACCGGCGTCGTGCAACCGGGCAAGGCGCTGTGCGAAGCGGCGCATGAAGTGGGCGCATTGGTGATTGCCGATTGCGTCACCTCGCTCGGCACCATGCCGTGCAACATCGACGAGACCGGCATCGACGCGGCTTATTCGTGCAGCCAGAAAGGCATGGGCGCGCCTCCCGGATTGTCTCCCATCACGATTTCGCCGCGCGCGCTGGAAACCCTTCGCGGACGCACCGCCGTGCACAAGAGCTGGTACCTCGACCTGAAACTTCTGGACGAATACTACGGCGCCTCGCACCGTTATCACCACACCGCGCCGATCTCCATGTTCTACGCGCTGCGCGAAGCGTTGGAGATTATCCGCGAGGAAGGACTCGCCGCGCGTTTCGCCCGGCATGAGCGCAACCACAAGGCGTTCACCGCGGGTGCCGAAGCGATGGGCCTGGAGATGCTCGTGAAGCCTGGCCAGCGTCTGTGGGCGTTGAACACGCCGCGCGTTCCGGAAGGCGTCACCGACATGGCGATTCGCAAGCGGCTGATGGACGGCGACGGCATCGAGATCCTGGGAGGCTTTGGTCCGCTGGCAGGCAAAGTGTTCCGCATCGGCATCATGGGCGCGGGATCGCGCGAAGAGAACGTCCTGCTGCTGCTCGATAAGCTGGAAGCCGCGTTCCGCGCCGAAGGGTTCACGCCCAAGGGGAGCGGCGTAGAAGCCGCGCGTGCCGTCTATTCGGCCTGACCCGCTGATTCCGCTCTGCCACTTATTCCGATTCAGACGCACCGCTGGTGACGCGGTTGCGCCCCAACCGTTTGCTCATCCGGAGGCGAAAGGCCGCGCGGCCCACCAAATCCTCCGGATGATCGCCAGGTGAAGGCATCTCCACACCGCCCGAAATGGTGAGCGGAACCGCCTCACCTTGCCAGTCCAGACATGACCACTCCACGGCCCGGCGGCACAGGTCCGCTTTCGCTTGCGCCTCTTCGCAATCACCGACGACCAGCGCGAGAAACTGATCACCGCCCCAACGGCACAGCAGGTCGTGCTCATCCAGACAACCCGCCAGCGTGCGGGCCACCACTTGCAGCGCACGGTCGCTGCAGTCGTAGCCGAATCTCTTCACAACCTGGTGCAGCAGGTCGACGTCGAACAACGCGACGCCAAACTCCCGCCGGTGCAGTTGGTAGCGAATCAAAAACGCTTCAAACTCAATGGCGGCGAGGCGCCGGTTTCCCATGCCCGTGAGCGCATCGACGAGGTCCAGCTCAGGCCTGCGCCGCGCATGATCGAGAATATTCATCGAAGGCGAGTCTTCGCTGATCGACACGACCGTTTGCCATGCCCGACCAAACGTGGAAGGCATTTGGGCCGCCTGCGCGCGGACCCGCACCAGATGGCCGTCGCCATGGCGGAGAAATTGCTGCGTACGTCCGCAAAATTGGCCGTTCCCCAGGTTCAGCAGGAGTTCTTCGCCCCAGAGCAGACCGAGAACATCTTCGCGCGCGCGACCGGACAGCTCTTCGGCGGCACAGTTCCACCACTGGATGTTGGACTTCTCGTCAAGCAAGACGAGCGATAGCGGCAGTTGATCCAACAGTGCCCCGTACCCAACTTGATCGAAGAGTCCGGCTTTGACCTGCTCGCGGGAGGGTATCTGTAATGCACTCATGACACAAGCCTCGCCGTTTCGGCCGCAAGCGTGAGTTCCTCCCCCGCAACACACAAACTCAGGGCGTATTGACCTCTACTATGCGCCCGAAGGCGCAAAATAGCCAGACAATTTCCCGCTACGATCGCGTTGAGATTACTGCCCGCCGCTGGGCTCCACGGCCACACGTTTGTTTTCCGGCGAGCGTGGAACACGATTGGTCATCGCATTGGCCGCGTTGCGCCGTTTGCGCAAATCGAACGCGTCATAGAGCGTGCCGCGCGCGGTGCGGGACTCATAGGTCAGCCGGTCGCCGTCAATGCGAATGATCTGGTACAACTGCGTGTCCTCCGCCTTCCGTTGCATCCATGCCGCCGGCGTGACTGGATACATCTTGGGCCCTGACACGCTGACGACATACACAGTGCCGCCTTCCCGGCGATTCTCTCCGGCAACTACGTTGCTTCGTCCATAAGAGTGATCATGACCAGTTAGTACAATATCGACGCGGTGCTTGTCGTAGATAGGCTTCCACAACGCGCGGAGTTCCGGGTTGTCGCGTCCCTTGGCGGTGGAGAAGATCGGATGGTGATGGGTCACGATGGTCCACCTGTTGGAATTTTCTACAAGTAGCTTGTCCAGCCACTCGGCCTGCTCCTTTTGACGCTCGTTGGAATTTAGCGCCACCACACGTACGCCTTGAATATCGAAGTAGTAGTTAGTCTCCTCCAGACCCGCAAGCCCGTTGCCAGG
>CAYUZM010000532.1:0-4750 GCA_964449665.1 uncultured Solibacteraceae bacterium | reverse complement strand
GGGGGGGGGTGGGTGGGGGCGAGGGGGGGGATCGATTCCGGGCGGGGGGTAGGGTGGACGTACGCCGGCGACATCCAAGGGCGCAAAGATCCGGCGATGGTGTCGATGCTGGGCTGGCCCGGGCCGTATGCGCAATACCACGCCGCGAACGCTTTCGAGCACTGGATCATCGAGATGATGCTGACGCGAAAGGAGCCCTGCAACGCGGAGAGGTTGCTGCTTTCCACGGGGATCACGTCCTACAACATGGAGTCGAACTGGGAGAACGGGCGTTACTCCGACATCGGGTGGCGGATTGAGACGCCGTTCATGAACATGGCATACCGAACGACGCGAGGGGCGATGTTTGAGACAGGGCCGCGGCCGCCGGTTGTGCCGTACATACGGGGGTTTGAGAAGTAGGTTCGGCGCCGGGAGTGTGGCGAAGGCCGCATTTTGGGCGGCTTATGAAAACTAGGAATGCGGTTGCGGCCGGCACTAGTTGAGTTTCGCGGCTGGCTGCACGTCGAAGCAGTGTCACGCCATTGAGAGCCGCATAGGATGAATCGCGCAAGAAGCGAGTGGCTGGCTCGGACGCTGGAGCGTCTCGGATCGCCACTACGCCGTCAGGCAGGAGTCAAAATGCGAGACGGGCAGGAAGTTATCTCGCTTCATAGCTTTCCGTTGTCCCCAAGCTATTGGGAGCTTCCGAGAACATCGATTCGCTGCCGACCTCTACGAGGTGGTCGAGGCTTCTTCTCGTAGTCCACCCGCCTATCGTGGAAGCCGGATCTTCAGATCTGAGTCGAATCTATTTGTTCTTGGCTTGTAAGATCCCGGACCGTACTCGCTACTAATAAAATCGAAAAGCGGATTCGATGCGGGAAGATGACCAGCAGCGGCTGTTCGACCAGTGGCTTCAGAGCCACCAGGGGATTTTCTTCAAAGTGGTGCGGGCGTACGCGTTCACACCTCAGGACCAAGAGGATTTATTTCAGGAAATCGCGACCCAGGTGTGGCGATCGGCCGCCAACTTCCGCGGGGAAGCAACCGCTACGACGTGGATTTATCGGGTAGCCCTGAACACCGCCATCGCGTGGACGCGCAAGGAATCGAAACACCGCGATGGGAAGCAATCGGTAGATGGTGTGGATGTCGCGATTCTTCATGCCTCAGCGGTGACGGATCCGCGGATCGAATGGCTCTACGGGCAGATCCGGCAACTGAACGAAATCGACCGTTCCCTGACGCTGCTGTTACTTGACGGCTTCACCTACAAGGAAATCGCAGCGATGCTCGGTATCACCGAGAGCTACGTAGGCGTGAAGATCAACCGCATCAAAACGCACCTTACCGGCAAGTCCAAGGAGGAAGCGCGCCATGGAGTTTGAAGACCTGCAAGCGATCTGGGACACACAAAACGACCGGCCCGTCTTCTCAATGAACGACAGCAGATTGGCCGTAGGGCTTTACCAGCAACGGGAACAGTCCAGGCGGCGGCTCTTCCGTCTACTGTTCGCTCCTGCCTATGTGGCGGCGCTGTTCATCACGGTGGCCTTAGGGTTGACGTTCCTGGTCTTCTTGTTCAAGACCGTCACCAAGTTAAGGCTGACCGATCCACAGATGTCTATTTGGGACGTTGCGGCACTGGCGGCCGCAGTGGGCGCTGCATTGGCCGTGGTGGTGCCGATGTATAGAGAACGGCACAAGCACGAGGGCACTCAGACCGTGTTCGCTCCCTCGCTGCGGGAAGAATTGGAGCGGGGAATTTCTCAACTCGACTTCGAACTGGGCTGCGCGTCATGGGCGTGGAAAATTCCGGCGCTTGTGTCGCTTGGAACCTGTGTGCTCTTGTGGGAGTTGGGACGCCTCAACGGGCAGGAGCCTCCGTGGACGATGTTGGCGGTCGTCCTGAGTGGCGTCGCCACGAGCGTTTGGGCTGGCTTCGCCGCAAACAAGAAAGTCGTCGAACAGCTCGAACAGCGCAGGCGTGCGCTTGAGTCGATGCCCGCGGCGCTCGGGGGGTTTGGGGCGGGGGGGGCGGCGCTGGGGGAGAACGCCCTATGAATGAGGAGTCTCGTCCCGGCGAATTCGTATCTCGCGGTTCGGCTAACCCTGCGTCGGCGCAAGACGCGGACCAACTCGCCATAAGTCGCACAGCGTTTAGGAAGAGGCCCCGGTTGTCTTTGGAGCCGCGACTCCGGTGACGGTGGTTCTCACGGGAGAGATGGCAGCCGCACGGATTTAGCGGCCTACCTTGGCGGCGATGTAGGCGTCGATCTCTTCTTCGAGGATGTCGAGGGGGAGGCCGCCGTTGCGGAGGCAGACGTCGTGGAATTCGCGGACGTCGAATTTGGGGCCGAGGGCCTTTTCGGATTTGCGGCGGAGTTCGGTGAACTTGAGGCCTCCGATTTTATAGGCGAGGGCCTGGGCGGGCATGGCGATGTAGCGGTCGACCTCGCTTGCGATGAAGTCGTCGTTGAGCCAGCCGCCTTTGCCGGGCTGCATGGC
The DNA here is from genome assembly GCA_964449665.1 of uncultured Solibacteraceae bacterium. Classification (GTDB taxonomy): domain Bacteria; phylum Acidobacteriota; class Terriglobia; order Bryobacterales; family Bryobacteraceae; genus JAFLBB01. The sequence continues at coordinate 2,260 of CAYUZM010000532.1, read as the reverse complement.
GGCGATCATCTGTTCGCGGGTCCAGCCGAGGGCATGGACGCCGGTGTCGACGACGAGGCGCGAGGCGCGCATGATTTCGGTCTGGTAGCGGCCGTACTTTTCATAAGGGCTTTGATACATGCCGAGTTCTTCGCCGAGCGATTCGGCGTAGAGTCCCCAGCCTTCGCTGAACGCGGTGTAACCGGAGGTTCTGCGGAAATCGGGAACGTTTTCCATTTCCTGCGCGAGGGCGATTTGGAGGTGGTGGCCGGGGACGGCTTCATGGAGGATGAGCGATTCCATGCAGCAGCGCGACTGTTTTTCGGGATCGACGGTGCGGAGGTAGAAGTAGCCGGCGCGGGAGCCGTCGAGCGCTGGGGGCCGGTAGTGGGGCGCGGCGGTGCGGGCGATGGCGGCGGGGATGGCTTCGACGCCATAAGGCATGCGGGGGAGCTTGAGGAATAGCTTGGGGAGGAGGGGATCGATTCGCTTGGAGATGTCGCGGCCGTGGGCGAGGATTTCGGCTTCGTTGCGGAAGAGCATGGCGGGGGCGCTGAGGACCTTGGCTTCGAACTCTTCGGGCGTGCCGGTGAATCCGGTGGAGGCGCGGATGGCGGCCATCGCTTTGGAGAGGCGCTCCATTTCGCGGAGGCCAATGTCGTGGATTTCGCGGGCGGTGAGTTTGGTGGTGGTGTGCTGGCGGATGAGGACCTGGTAAAGTTCGGCGCCGTTGAAGTTAGCGGCGAGGCCGGGCGCGGTGCGGGTGGCGGGGGCGTAGGTGTCTTTGAGGTAGGCGCTGAGTTTGCGCCAGGCGGGTTGGAAGGACTGTTCGTAGGCGCGCGTGGCGCGGGCAGCGAGGCGGGCGCGTTCGGCTTCGGGGATTGATGCGGGCAGTTGGCGGAAGGCCTTCAGCATGGGCGATTGGGCGGCGGGGGCGTTGGCTTGGGAGGCGTAGATGCGGGCGGCGGTTTCGGCGGAGGCGCGCGGGACTTGGAGCTTGCGGTTGAGGCCTTCGGCAGCGGCGGCGATGAGGCCTTCGGCGAGCGCGGGCGTGGATTCGAGTCGGGCGATTTGGTCTTCGAGATCTTTGACGGTGGCGGCGGGGGCTGCGTCGGCGACGGAGGAGAGTGTGCGGACGTAGCCGCCGTAGTGGCTGGCGACGGCGAAGTAGGATTCGAGGTCGATGGTTTCGAGGCGGCGTTCGAGGGTGTTGAGAAAGAGGCGGTGGTTGAGGCGCGCGGCGGCGGGGAGGGACGCGGTGGCGTGGCGGCGGGCGCGTTCGAGGAAGGCGCGAAGGGAGGCGCGGCGGCGTTCGACGGAGGCGGGGTCGTTGGCGCGCCAGCGGTCGTTGTATTCGCGGCGTCCGGCGAAGGTGGCGTCTTCGGGAGAGTCGCGCATGATGAACTCGAAGTACTCCTTGTAGAGGGCATTGAGTTCGGCGGCGGGACCGGACGCGACGGCGGGACCGGACACGGTGGCTGCACCTGACGGGGCGGCGGGGGATTGGGCGAGCAGGGGGAGACTGAGCAGCAGGGGAAGGCCGAGAAGCAGGAACAGCAGCGGACGCATGAGCGTCAGGATACCGAAGAATCCCAGGCGAGAGCTTCGGCGCGGAGGGAGCGGGCGATGTCCTGGCGGCGGTAGAAGAGGTTGCGGCGTTCGCCGGGGTCGGTTTCGAGATCGAAGAGGAGTTCGGGGAAGCCGCGGTTGCCAGAGTTGTCGTCGATGTATTTCCAGCGGCCGCGGCGGGCGGCGAGCTGGCTGCGGCCGGGTTGGCGGACGCGCCAGAAGAGGGAGCGTTCGAAGGGGGCGCGTTTGCCGGTGAGGATAGGAAGGAGATCGAGGCCGTCGAGTTGGACGCCGGGCGGAGGGGTGGCTCCGGCGGCGGCGAGGATAGTGGCGGTGAAGTCCATGGTGATGGCGGATTGCGGCGTGGTGCGGCCCGCGGGAATGGTGCCGGGCCAGCGGGCGATGGCGGGGACGTGGATGCCGCCTTCGAAAACGGTGGCCTTGGTGTGGAAGAAGGGGCCGGAATCCGAGAGGCGTTCGCCGCCGTTGTCGTTGGTGAAGACGACGAGGGTGTTGTTGTCGAGGCCGTTGCGCTGGAGAGCGTCCATGACGCGGCCGGCGGCGGCGTCCATGCTTTCGACCATGCGGACATAGTCGGCGCGTTCGCCGTCGCGCCAGTTTTGCGGATTGCGGATGTCAGTGGGGCGGCCGGGGGGTTGAAAGGGCCAGTGGACGGCGTTGAAGGGAACGTAGAGGAAGAAGGGCGAGGCGG
>CAYUZM010000531.1:0-4752 GCA_964449665.1 uncultured Solibacteraceae bacterium | reverse complement strand
AAATCGCCGAATACTATTCCCAAGCGCCCGCCGCCGACATCATCGGCCCGGACGGCGAACTCCTGCGCGGGCAATCGAAATACCGCTTCGCGCTCCAGATCTATCCGAAGCCTTCGCGCTATTACGAAGTGGGCCGCTTCCTCGCCATCCCGATGGCCGCCCCCGAGCCCGGCGCGCGCGAGTTTGTGCGGCGCTACATTCTCGACCTGCGCGGCATCACCGAGTGGACTCACCCCAAGCTCCCGCTCGACCGCGCCCATCTCCATCGCATGATCCGGAAGATTGTGGAGCGCGAGAAAATCGGCGTGCTGGGTCTCGACGCGACTTAGGGAATCACCAACTCGCCCAGCGCCGTGCCCAGGTCGGCGCCATCGCGATAAGTGACGCGGAATATGTAGTGGCCGGAGACCCAGGCCAGTTGCTTCTTCTCCTTGCCCGCCGAGCCGAACATCGGCATGATGCTGAAGTAGTAGACCCCGGCATGAGCATCCGTCGCGTCGCCAGGCCGGAACGCGGGCGCGATCTGCACGACGCGCAACTGCCCCGGCATCGGAATCGCCACCTTCGCGGCTTTCTCGAACGCCGTCTTGGGCGGCACCACGGTCACCTCGTTGGCCTGAAACCCTTGCGGAATCTGGAAGGTCTCAAAGCTCCACTTGGAGCCTTTGAACTCGACGCCCGCGCTCGGGTTGGCCACGCTCGCCACCGGCAACTCGGCGTCGATCTTCGGCGTGCCGTCGGCGTTGGAGAGTTGGACGATGATATAGGCCGGCGTGGTCGTCCGCGCGGCGGCTTGCCATGGATTGCCGATGGCCTGAATCGGCAGCGGGGCGGCCCCCAACGGGAGGCACAAAACCAGCAGGGCGGAAAAAAGAGTGCGCATAGGTCGCATTGTCAGGGTTCTGGCGGCGCGGCGCAAGTGGCGCGTTGCTTGCGTGGCGTGGTGCCGGCGGGCGGGAATCCTCCGTGGGCTCAACGTCCCCAGCGGGGCATCCGTTTCTTCATGCTCTCCCAAAGTCCCGGCCCGGGTTCCGGTTTGGCCGGCGAATCCTCGGCGAGCGCGGGCAGGTCCAGCTCTTCGCGCGGGCCGTTGTAGGGTTCGCGCGAGGCGATCCGGACGCGAAAGCCATGAAACTCATAGGTCCGCTTGGCGAGCGTGCCGTCCTTTTCCTCCACCAGCACCGTGAAGTTCGGCAGAGCGCCCGGCGCCGCCGGCTCGTGCACCACCACAGGATAGTAGCCCTTCACATTGCGCTCGATGAACGACGTCTCATAGCGCCGGCGCCACGGGTTGAAGATGAACACGCGCAGGCTGTCGAAATCGTAGGGACTGTGGCGCACGGAGATCGTCGTCCACAGCCAGTGATCGCGCATCTGCTCCTGGGTCTTGTCCCGGCTCAGCTCCTTCACCTTCCCGAGCGAGAAATACGACGTGATCCGCTGGCCCTCGGCATACTGCGCCACCTCGTCGGGAATGGACATCAGCACCATCCGCGCCAGCACCCAACCGGCGCGGCCGTCCTTCAGTCGCAGCAAGTTCCAGTCGTCGTAGTCGGCGTTGGGGGGCACGGTGGACGGGTCGTACCCATCCGGTTTGCCGGGCGCGTAGGGAACGCGTGGGGTCACCTTGCCGCCGATGACGTCCACAATCTCCTCTTCGCGGATCTGATAGAAGCTGGGCGCCTGGCGGTTGGGATCGGTGTGGACGTTCAGGAGGTCGAAGACGCTCGCCTTCCCTTGCGAGGGAAGCTGTGCGGCGCGTTCGGCCACTTTGCGCAGGCGCGCCATCTGCGGCGGCGTGAGCAGCACGCGCCCGTCGGTCCAGCCCTCTACGCCTTCGCTTGTGCGCACCTTGGCGAACCGCCGGCGGCGCTCCAGGATCTCCAGCCGTTCGCCGTGGCGCACCGTAGCCGAAACGGTGGCACGCGCGGCCAGGTCGGCCCGCAGGTTGAGCGAAACGGGGCCGACAAAGGCCTCACCGATCGCTTTTTCGCGCGGCGGCCCGGTGCGGCACGAGGCGAGCGCGAGCAGGACGAGAGCGGCGGCTTGGGGGAGGAGTCTCCGCATGGAAAGCAGCGTGGACCCTTTCAGTCTAACGAGCGCGGCGCGTACAATCAAAGCTCGGATGAGCGAAACGACAAGCGGGGCCGGGGCGGGGAAGTCGGAGTTCTACTGCCCGCAATGCCGCGTGGCGGTGGACCGGCCTCTGGTCTGCGGCGATTGCACCGCCATCATCTGCCGCGAATGCGGAACCGTGCTCGAACGGGTGGACGATTTGGGCGTGGGGTGAGCCGCGCGAGATTCGTGGGAAACCCTTCCCTCCGGCGCCGCACCTACTTATAGTGGTGTTGGAGGCGCCCGAAGGTGCTGCGGAACCTGTTTCTCTTCCTCTCGAGGCAGAAATGGCTGCGGTCGCGGATGGAGCGGCCGGGGCTCGCCGAGCGCATGGTGCACCGCTTTGTGGCGGGAAAGACGCTCGGCGACGCGGTTTCGGTCTGCCGCCAATTGTCCTCCGAAGGCGTGCTCGTTACGCTTGATCACCTAGGGGAAAATGTCACAAATACCCTAGAGGCCGACGCCAGTCTGGCCGATTATCAGGATGCGCTGCTTCGCTTGAGGCAGGAACGGATTCCCGGAACCATTTCGGTCAAGCTCAGCCAGTTGGGGCTTGATCTCGACGCCGGGGAATGCCGGGAACGCGTGTATGCGCTTTGCGACGAAGCGGCGCGCAGCGGAACGCATGTCGAGATCGATATGGAGTCCAGCGGCTACGTGGGCCGCACATTGGAAATTGTGTCGGCGGCGCATTCCCGCACTGGGAACGTGCGGGCGGTCATCCAGGCCTATCTGCGGCGCAGCGAAGGCGACGTCCGGCGGCTGAACGGCGAGAAGATTCCCGTGCGCTTGTGTAAGGGAGCTTACCTTGAGGCGGAAGCGGAGGCGTTTCAGGAGAAGCGCGAGGTGGATGAAAACTACGCCCGGCTGATGAAGCTACTTCTCGCCGAAGGCACGGCACCCGCAATTGCCACGCACGACGACGTTCTCATTAACCTGGCGCTGGAAACGATGAAGACCGGCGGCATCACCGCCGAAAGTATGGAATTCCAGATGCTTTACGGCATCCGGCGGGATTTGCAGAAGCGGATTCTGCAGTCGGGCTACCGGCTGCGGTTGTATGTGCCGTACGGGGCCGCCTGGTACCCCTATTTCATGAGGCGGCTTGCCGAGCGGCCGGCCAATGTCTGGTTCCTGGCCCGGAACCTGACGCGGGCTTGACTCGTATAGAAGGCAAAGGGCCTGGCGGGTGTGGACGGGAGAGGCAACTTTTCCCACCGCGGAGGAGTCAATACACATGATGCGATATTGGGGTTACCTAATCGCGAAGCTGGTTGGGATCAGCGCGCTGCTGGGCGGAGCCCTGGTGGGTTTTCAAGCGCTGTGGCCGATGCCGGCGCGGGGGCAGAAGTACGACCTGCACCCGTTTGGCACCGATCTCTCCTACACGATGACGCTGCTTGGGTTATGGCTGCTGGGAGTCGGGCTTTTTTACCTCGCCGTCTGGGACCAGCGCTACCGCTGCCGCACCTGCGGCCGCCGCCTCCACATGCCGGTCTCCTCCGGCGGCTGGAACAGCCTGCTGCTGCGCGCCCCGCGCACCGACTATATTTGCCGCTTCGGCCATGGAACCCTCCGTGTTCCCGACGTCGACCTCACCGGAACGCCGCAATCGGACTGGCATTCCATTGACGACATGTGGAAGGAATTGAAGGAACTGGAGACGGCGGACAAGTAGGCGGCGGCGTCCGCCGCCATGCCACAATGGAAGGTATCTTGGAACCCAAGGTAAGCCGCGGTAAGGCCCAGCCGAAAGCCTCCTCAAAGCGAATCCGGCGTTTTCTCAGCCACCCGGCAGGAAAGATCGCCGTTGGGGTTTGTGTCTTTGCTCTCTGCGCGGGCATCGGAGTCTTCACCTACAACTACATGCACTACGCGCGTCTCATTGACGCCAAGCTGCAGGACGGCCCGTTCAGCAACACTTCCAAGCTCTTCGCCGACTCCGAAGCCGTGAACGTCGGCGACGATACGACGCCCGAAGAGATTGCCGCCCGCATCCGCCGCGCCGGCTATGGCGAATCGCGCACCAATCGCATGGGCTGGTTCCGCACCAAGCCCGATTCCATTGAAATCTACCCCGGCGGCGACTCCTACTTCCAGGAAGAGGCCGGGCTCATCCGTTTTCAGGACGGCCGCGTGTCGCAGATCATTTCCCTACGGGACAACACGGAACGGCCGGCCTATCTGCTCGAGCCTGAACTGATCACCAACCTGTTCGACAGCAAGCGGGAAAAACGCCGCATCGTCCATTTCCAGGAGATTCCGCCGCTGGTGGTCAACGCCGTGTTGAGCGCCGAGGACAAACGCTTCTTCCAGCACGCGGGCTTCGATCCGCTGCGCATCCTGAAATCGGCCTACGTGGACATCAAGAGCGGGCGCAATGCCATGGGCGCCTCCACGCTCTCCATGCAACTGGCGCGCAGCCTGTGGCTTACCACCGAGCGCACCTGGAAGCGCAAGATTCCCGAGATCTTTATCACGCTCCACCTGGAACGGAAGCTCACCAAGCAGGAGATCTTTGAACACTATGCCAACACGATCTACATCGGGCAGGTAAGCAGTTTCGCCGTGCACGGTTTCGGCGAAGGCGCGCAGGCTTACTTCGGCAAGGATCTACGGCAACTGACCATTCCTGAA
>CAYUZM010000530.1:0-4766 GCA_964449665.1 uncultured Solibacteraceae bacterium | reverse complement strand
GACCAGGCATCTGGATCTCTTCCATTCTACGCGTTTCCCAACGAGTTGTTAAAAGCAATTGTCGAGCGAACCGGCGGCCGTCCAGTGCAACTGGCGGTACCGAAGGTGAGCGAAGGCATGGTCGAAATCGACGATGAGGGACGTTGCTTCCTTGTCGAGCAGGTCGAAGGTGGAGACGGTCAGATGTATACCAAGGCAACCTTCCTGATGGCGGTAACGCGGGACGGCCAGGTTGTCTATGACGGGGGCCGTGTTCAGTGGGTGCATCCGTTCCCTTACAGCGCAGGCGCGGGTGAGATTTGCAACGGGAGCCTCGAAGTTCCCGGATCGCGGCAAATACCGTGGGTAGCGCCGGCAAAACGCGCTTGATAACCAACCCCAGCCGGTGTCACGTAGGAAACCGCGTGACACCGGCCGGGCAGAAGTGATGGAAGAAATGCGATTGCTCGCATCCGTTCTGTCTACCGGTCTTGGTCCAGGGATCGCGGTTCCTCGGAGCTGTGGTTCCTGGCTATGCCGGAATCAACCAGGAGGTACCAACCACATGAAATCGTTCCTGACGATCTCCGTGACTGCGGCGACAATGACGCTGGGCTTGATGGCACAAAAGCTGGAGACCCAGAAACCGGATTCCAAAATGGTCATTCGCGTCGAAACCGCAAAAGACCATCTGACGGTCATCGAGCTTACCGACGTAGTAACGATGGTTGCAGTCGGGAATCGCAGCGCTTTCACCGTCGAGCGCCGCGAGAACAAAGTGTTTGTCACCCCGACCGACGACGGCGCCAGGACCAACCTCTTCATCTGGACCAGCGGCGGCCGTTACGCCTACGAACTGGTTCCCGCCGCAAACATCGATCAGATGCACTTCGCAATCGATCAAGTCGCCTTGGCGGTGACATCTTCGCTCCCGGCGCCGGCGAACGGTGAAGTTGCTCAAACCACTGAGCGGGTACCAGCGGAGATGTTAACAGCGGCAACACCGGTACTCGTGGCTGGCGAGCGTGAAACGAGCGGACGCGTGGAAGTGACGGTGCGCGACCTTTACCGCAAGAATCACCGCCTCTACCTACGCTACGCTGTGGCCAATCACACGGGAACCAGCTATCTACCCAGTCGCCCGGCCGCCTGGATTCTGGAAGGCGCGCGGGCCCAGCAGTCGCTGATTTCGCTTGGAGAGCACCAGCTCGGGGAGAAACTCGCGCGCACCGTGAAGTCCAATGTCGAAACGACGATGGGAGTGGTGGACGCCGACCAAACTGCACTGGTCGCTGCGGGTGGTCACGGGTGGGGATGGCTTGTGTTGGAAGAATCCAAGACCGCTTCGGCGGATAGTGTCGCCGTGCTGCGACTGCAATTCGCGGCTGACGCGACGGGGACGGTGGACGTGGTTCTAGTTCTGCAGCCCGCCCCCGCGCGGGAGGTGGCCCATGCCCGCTCTGCCGTCCGATGAGCCGCGCGTGCTCTCGGTAGAGGAAGTCCACGCAGAATTCGAAAAGCTGCTGCGGGATCGTCACCACATGGGATTGCGAAATCTTATAGGCGACACACTCCTGGAGCCGCGAAATCCCTTCCAAAACAAACGGCGCAACGCCAAGCGATGGGTGGTCGCGGTGGTTGGACTTTCGTTGCTCGGAGTCTTGATATTCAGCTTCTTTCACCTGAGATAGAGCGTTCCATGCGCGACAACCCTAACATCCAGTACCGTCCATCTTTGATCGAGGAGAATCCGGCCCTTCTAATCTGGCTCCTGTTGTTAGCGGCATACCTGCTCGTTGTCGTGATCGCGAAGTATGCCTGGTTCATCCGGGACGAGCAGATTGTCGAAGCGACACTCTGGCTTCTGCTGATTGCGATGGCAATGTTCGTGGTCGTTCACCAGTTCCTCCGAGCGGGGAGGATGAGGGAACAAGCATGGCCGAACCAGCTGCCGACCGTTCCGTCGCGGGGGGAGCGGGAACTCGTGGAGAAAGCGTGGAACGAAGAGAACGCAGTCGTTCTTGGGTACGACGTTCATGGCCAACCCTGGAAGTGGAATGACGAAACCCGGGTCATGCAGGCGTTGGTACTGGGGCAGACCGGTAGCGGCAAGACCACGCTTCTTCGGAACATCATCACCCAGGACTTGATGCGCCGCGTCGGACCTACCGGCGAGCGCAAGAGAATTCCGATGGTGATCTTTGACGGGAAAGGCGACCTCGAGTTCTTTCATTCCCTCCTACCATATATCCACCGTGCCGGGCGCACAGCCGATCTGCGGTTGCTGAATCCTTCCCGGCCGGAGCTGTCTGTCCAGTACAACCCATTTGCCTCCGAAGATGACAACTACATGGCGCAAGTGTCGATGGTGTTCGGATCGTTCGATCTCCATGACGAGTTCTTCGCCAAGCACCAACTGAACTACCTAGCCGACATCGTTCGGATTCTCCACTACACCGGCAAGCGGTTCAACTTCTACGACGTGATGGTCGTGGCGCTCGATCAGGGCGTGATCGAGGAACAGATTGCCGCAGCGCGGATCCGGATGGCACAGAACCCTTCCATCTCCACCCAGCGTCGGCTGAACTTCGAAATGTCTGCCAAGAACCTGTTCCAGTCTTTTGGCGACCGCGATCGCGTTCCCAAGATTCAGGGCTTGCTCAATGAATGCATGACGTTCCTCGACGACGAATTGAGCGTGATTACCGGTCCCTATGACAACCTGCTGTCCATCAATGACGTCATCGACAACGAACTGATCCTGTTTGTGAGCCTCAACATCAACAAGAACACTGCCCCTGTCCGCGCCCTCGGAAAGATGATGCTTCAGAATCTCCAGCTGGTTGTTGGCAAGCGGTACGAGACGGAGACCGAGCGAAAGCGGCGGAACAAACCCCTCTTTTCGGTCGTGATGGATGAATTCGCTCCGTTCGGCTACCGCAACTTTGCGCAGATCCTGAACACGGCGCGCGGCACGAACACGGCATTCCTGTTCTCCCTGCAATCCCTTCCACAATTACTCGAGGTCGGGAAAGGGTTCCAACAAGACGTATCGTCGGCGCCGGGCACGACCATGCTGATGCAAACCCGCGACGAAGAGACGGCAAAATATTTCAAACAGGCGTCTTCCCAGATCCCGGTTCAGAAACGGACACAGCAGTTGTGGCGCAAAGATTTCCTGGGATTCGAGCGATATGACAAAGCGCTGGGTGCGTCCGAGCGCGAGCAACTCGAATTCCGTGCCCTCGATCACCACATCAAGAATCTTGGCAAGGGCAAAATGGAGATCCTCATGACGGACCCGATCCAGGGAACGTTGCACGGCCGGTTGCACGTCCGGCCGCCGAGCGATGTCCGCGTTCCGCTATTTGAGCCGACACTGCTGCCTAAATTGGAGTCCTCGCGTGAGGACACTGAAGGGGCCAACCTTCGATTCAAGGATCAAAAGCTCGCGGCAATGGTGGCGTTTCCCAGACGTCGGTAGGAGATGACTATGCGACTGAAAGCCATTCTGATGTTCCTGGTTGCCACAGGTGCATCGGGCCAAGCGCCTCAGCCAGCGCCGCCAGCGACCACGAATGGCGCTCCAAAGGGCAAGAAGCCGGAAATTCGGTACATGGAAAGCGGCTCCGGTGTCGTTGCGGTAAATCCAGCACAGCCTTACCGGCCCGTTCCCGTGGACGCTACGGCTCCGCGTGAATCCATCTTCGGTTTTTATCTGCGCGTCCTCAATCCGCGTCAGATCAATTGGGGAACTGAGATCGACCGGAGATTGGCGAACCTGCGCGAGCAGTCGATCGGCAATCCCTACTTCCGGCTCGCGTCATTCCAGTTGGGGCTGATCGTCATTCTGCTCCTGCTGTGCTGGGTCTGGTGGGACAAGATGCGCCAGATCAAGTGGGTTGCCGCGGAGTGTTTGACGGACGCGCTGAACGCGAAGATGCTCGCGGAGGGCCGCGCGATCGATGCCATTGACCGTCACAACCGGCACATCGAGTTGTGCAATCGCGTGATCGAGGGGCAGGCTTCCGGGATTGGCGGACCGCAGGACTCAGGAAGCGCGGCGCTCACCGTGCGCGAACTGCAAACCGAGCTCGCGGCATCGCGTGCGAATTGCGCGCGGTTGCAGCACGAGTTGGACCAAAGCAGAGTCGAACATGCGCAAGTGGACGGGCGGTTGGCCGCCCTCGAAGCCGAGGTACGACGAAAGGCGGCGAATCCAGACCCTGACTTGGTAGCGCGGCTGGAGCGCGCCGAGTCGGAGTTGGCGGGACGGAAGGATCGGAAGGCCAAGTCATGATCGTCTGCGTGCTGAGTGTTGGAAGTTGCTGGCGGCAGCCGAAAGATGGCCGCCCGGTCGTCTGGAACAGTTCGGGCGTGCTCGATCAGCGCAGATTGCGGCCGCGAGCCAAGGTATTCGGCCAGGTCCGATTCAATAGCAGACTGTGTCAAGAGGCGCTGGGGACGTCCGGTTTGGGTGGCTCCTGTTGGCAGGCGTCGCCACTCGCGGAGCACTTGGGAATCCGAAAGCTGGACCTTCAGCGGCGGGTCCAACGCAGTTCGCATCCCGACTGGTACCTCGTTTCGGTGACGGAGCAACTCGTCGGGACTCTCGATGACCGGAGCTGGGATCCAAACGACGGCCTCCTGGTTTCGTTTTCGGAATGGAAAACGAGGCAGGAAGTGCTCCTCTTGGTCGGACGCCATGCGTGGCTGCGCGGCGGACTGGGCTCGGCGGTGCACACGCCGGGCCGACCGGAGGGCAACTGGCACGTCCCACGGTGGGG
>CAYUZM010000529.1:0-4782 GCA_964449665.1 uncultured Solibacteraceae bacterium | reverse complement strand
GAGAAATAGCCAGATAGTTTCTGGATCGTCGGATCTGAGGAAGGTAGCATTCAGTGCATACGGAGCGGGAACTCCCGAGCCGCTGCCGTGGAAAAAGGCGACGTGGCTCGATTTCAAGGTAGCGAGGGCAGCGGAGACCCTCTGCTCGAACTCCACCGTCGACGTGCTTTGAAGGATTGCATTGCGCTGGTCTTTCCAGGCTTCCCTCCAGCCCGCCATATCCGCGAGTGGATTGAAAAAACGAGTTTCGATGTAGTGGTGGATGCGATCCAGCATTCCAGTCATTTGCTGCTCTGTGAGATTCACGGTTTCGCTCCTTTCTCGGGTTTCCGATTCTGACCCAGTGGAACGATGACATCGCCATTGCCAATCACCTGAAATGCCGCGACGGTTGGCAGCACGCTCGGGCCAAACTTCTTGAGCAAGACGAGCTTTGCGTCGCGGAGCGCAACTGACACTTGTTTGCCTTGGCTGAGGTTTCGGTAGAACTCGGCGAGAAGCGAACCCGAGGCGGTATCGGTGACGGACCAGGAAGTGGCAAGCACGGCGGTGGCACCCGAGGATAGAAACGCTCTCGCCAGGTTCGACACGCCCTCCTGACCCATGGATCGGCCAACGGTCGTATTGCAGGCGGACAACACAACCAGGCGCGCCTTGATGGGAAGCTGCACGATTTCGCGGGGCTGGAGAAATCCGTCTTCGTTCGCCGATTCCGCCGGCGCAAGCATGAGCGCGCCGCGCTGGGGCTGCTTCGGGTCGGCGAACGCGTGTACCGCTAGGTGGATAACATCGAACTTGGCTAGCGGTTGCTGTTTGAAGGAAGTTTCCGAGGCGTCTCGCCCCAGCAGCGCTATGGCTTGCGGACCTGCGATGCTCATTGCCCTTTCAACCTCACTCCTTGACGCAGGCAGCGGCTCAAGTAGGGGCACCGTCTTTGCATCAAAGATGCCCGCAGCCCGCGATGGATTTAGGCTCTTCGGAAGATTGCCATAGGGAACATCGCCGAGGGCGAGGAGCGGAAGCGGCCTGATCGTTTCATCGCGAGTTCTCAACGCATGCCAAACACTCGCGGAGGGCGCGAGCGTGACGGTCGCGCGGCTGGCGAAGGCAGAACCATCCGGTCGAGTCAACATGTCGAATGGAAGCGTGTGAAGCGGACCATCCGGAACAACGATGACCTTGGACTTGGCGGAGACTTCGGGTAAAGGGGCCAATAGCTTTCGGAACAGCAAACTCGATGCTTGTTTACTCGCCGAAGGGCTTCCGTCATCTCGCAACAACTCGAAGTAACGCGCGACCAGTGTCTCGATTGAAGCGTGTTCACCAAGTCGGACGACGCGGGCGCCCGAGCGCGAGACGACAAGGGCGTAGAGGAGCTTCTCACCCCAGAGATACTCCACTAGAACTTGGCCGGTAGCAAGGCTTCCCTGAAGGACGGGAAGCGAAACGGGTTCGGAATGCGTGCCCGTCCAGGCGCGTGTTTGGATCTCAGCACCAAGAAGTTTCTGTTCCGTTTCCCAGACTTGCTGGAGCGCGGCCTTCCGCTCTGGGGCTCTCTTCAGACGGAGAAGCGACTGCTGGAGTCCGCTCAACTCGCGCTGAAGTCGAAGGTATTCCTCTGACCGCCGCCCAGGTTAGCTTGCCCTCGATACCTGCGCGATAACGTCGCGGAGAACCCGGCCCCGAGCCCTCTCCAAAACCAGAAACGCATAGTTCACGTCCTTTACGTGAAGCGATGCCAGTTCGAAATGCCGCACATAAATCCTGGACATCGTGCGAACAAGGGCGGAGGCATGCTCAGCAGTAGGAGCATTCACCAGAAGTGCCTCCACCACATCGGTAGCCTGCTCCAGCAGGCTCAAAGATTCTTTCGGCTGGCCCTCGGCGGCGCGTAACTCGGCTACGAGCGAGAGTTGACCGGGCAGCAAGAACTGGTCCCCAACCTGCTCACTCAAGCGAAGACCTCGCGTTGCGAGTTCTCCAGCTGAGGAGAGATCACCAGATTCTTGCAACAAGCTGGCGAGATCAAAGCAGATCTCCGCGAGAAGGCGCTTAAAGTCACCCTTCTCCGCTATAGGTAGCGCTTCCTGAAGGTGAGCAGTGGCTTCTTTTCGATTTCCCAGCTTCCGTTCAAGGTCGGCGGCGGCAAGAAGCATTTGCACCTTCTTCACGCGCCGCTCGTCGCGCTCAGCTTGACGAATCCCTTCACGGATAATCTGCCCTGACTCCTGTGATCGATTCAAGGCCAGAAGCGACTTCGCCTTACCCCAGTAGGAGATGTATTGGAAGCCAGTGTCCGGAAGCTTTGCCGCGAGATTGATCGCGAGATCGAAGTAACGAATAGCTTGGTCATATTCTCCGGATAGATGGAGGCCCGTACCGATGGCAGCGTAGTAGCGGATTTGTGCACCTAGGTCCGACGTAGCCATCGCTGTCATCAAAGCCTGTCCAACCTGTTGCCTTGACGTTGTCGCGTCTCCGAGCAGGAATGCGATCATTCCCAGTTCGCCAGTCGCGCGTGATTGCCACTTTCGGTCGCCGGCTTGTTTCGCCGCTTCTAGCGCGGCTTCCCAGTCCTCCCTCGCCGCAATAGCGTCGATCTCCAGATTTGCGTCTCCGCGGACGATCAGGCAGCGCAAGCGAAGTGCAGGATCGTTCTTGGCGGTGTTGGTAGCAAGAATGAAATCGATTTTGCCAATGAGGTCGGGATGCGCTAGATTCTGCATTTCGCCGCGAAGCCTGCTGGCGCGAGCGAATAGCGTGTTCCGGTCGTCACCTCGGCCTTCGAATAGGCGTTCAGCCTGCGAGTAGAGGGGGTGAGCATCGTACCAGTTGTAGAGATCGGCGAGTCTCTCTGCTCGCTCAAGCAACTGGAGCGGATCGTTGGACTGCTGAGAAAACGCTGGTGAGAAAGCGACAAACAGGAGAGCCGAAGCCCTCCCTGCGCATGCCCACGAGAAACCTCCGAGTGTCGCGGTGTTCTTGCCGTTCATCACTTCAGCGAACCTCCAGTGGGTAGGCGTTCCAGCCAGTTTCGCCGACCCTCCGAATTGCCCATGTGAATCTGCCCGGATTCAGGGAGCGCAGGTCGAGATTTGTGGTCATGGTCGTGACGTAGTTGCGTATGTCGGCAGTGCCGGTTCCGCGCACCCTCGGAGATCCCCGTGCGTCCTGAATCTCAAACTCGTATTCGCCTTCCTCCGATCCAATCGGCAAAAGGATGGTGAGGTTAAAGTTACCTCTCCCCAACATCGCGGGTGTTTTGGCTGGCGCTGGTTCGCCACGACTAACTTCGAAGGGTCTCAGATCCAAGGTGGCCAACTGTTCGCTGACGCTGGGCTGGCGATCTCTTGCAACGGTCGGTGCACGCGGCGTCAGTTCTTGCGTTTTAAGCCAGACTTGGCCGACGATTGCCAGGGCAGCGATTGCAGCCACGGACAAGGCGATAAGCCGATTCCGTCTTCGCCTCTTCCACTGCTCGTGAACCGCCAAGTATTCGGAAAAGCACGGTGAGCAAGTCGCGATATGCTCAACCTCCCGATCAATCTGCGCGAGTGGGACTTCGCGACGCGCGATTGCGCCGATTCTGTCTCCCGTTGGACAGCCCTTCCTAGTTGGGTTAGGAAACTGCTCAAGAGTATAGGCTCTAGCGGCGCGCAACAACGCTTCTTCTTCAGCCGGGGAGAAGGATTTCTTGGAGGCTGGGTCGGGTCTTTTCATGGGCGGCCTCGCTCGGATTCGTCCTGCGCAGTATCTTCAGCGTCTTCCTCCGGTTGGAAATCCTGCAGAATGTTTCGTGGCAACTTTTCCAGTGCGCGATAGAATCGGAGCCGGGCTTGGCCGGCCGACAAGCCATGAAGCGCTCCGATTTCCTCCCAAGTGCGCTCAAGAAGCCGAAGGTTGAATATCTCTCGGACGGCACGATCGAGATGGTTACCAATCTGCTCCGCGAGAATCCAGAGTTCAATTTGACGCTGCCAGTCAGGCGCCAGCGCGCCGGTTACGGCTTCGAGTTCTTGCCCGATTCCTCGATAGTCAATCCTTCCTTGACGGCTTCTGTGCGACTTGACCAAGTTCACCGTCGTTGCATAGTAGAGGCCAACAAGCGATCGAACTTCTCCAGGGTGGGACCTGAGAAACTTGGAAACTTTGAAGGCAACAATTTCCGCCAATTCTGCGGCTTGAGCGTGGTCGGCGAGATTCATGCCGATGTAGTTCCAAGTCCAAGGCCAGAGGCGTTCGGCTACTATGCGTACGCGCGAATCAATCTGGTGCCCATTGACCGCCACGCCGAGGTAAAACTCCGGCAAACGATCCTGGTGATGCCGATCATCATCTGACATCAACTTTGGTCCTCCGGCAACCACGCCCAAAGGAGGCGGCGGAGACCGCCTCTACCCAATGACTCTTTCTACCACGGAAAATTTGACAGATTTAATGTGTTTTTTGCGTCGGGGGGCAGTGTCAAATTCAACTCGCGGCAGAAGTCTCTTCAGTAGGAGCTGAGCGTGAGGCCGAGACGGGCCGGAAACGCGAAATCGGACAGATGGACCACAGGATGCTAGGCAAGTGAATCTACCCTTCGAATTGCGGCAAGTGCGCTATGCCATCGCGGTGGCGGAGGAGTTGCACTTCACTAAAGCCGCCGAGAAGTTGCACCTCACGCAGCCCGCATTGACGCGGCAAATCCAGCAGCTTGAATATTGCGTTGGCACCCCTCTGTTTGATCGAAGTACGCGGCAAGTTCAATTGACCAATGCAGGCCAAGCGTTTGTCGAGGAA
>CAYUZM010000528.1:0-4791 GCA_964449665.1 uncultured Solibacteraceae bacterium | reverse complement strand
GGTCGATCGTCTTGCGGCGTGGTCGCCGGCTTGCGTCGTCGGGCTGGTTCGCGAAGACGGTCAACCGGGTCGGGGGTGCGATCCTGGTCGCGCTGGGAGTGCGGACGGCGGTCACGAGTTAGAGGCGGCCGTTGTGCTTAACCAAACGCCTCGTTGGGCGAAGGTGTGCGCGAGGTGGTCCAGTTCGCGGACAAACACCTCAGGCTGTCGAGCCATCACCACCTCCGCCGACGTCTACGCCCTCGGCGTCCTCCTCTTCGAACTCCTCACCGGCGACCTCCCCTACAAACTCACCACCCACGACGACCTCGAACTCGCCCAGGCCATCTGCACCGCCGAACCCCGCCGCCCCTCCGCCGTCCGCGCCGATCTTCGCGGCGACCTCGAAAACATCATCCTCAAAGCCCTCCGCAAAGAGCCCGCCCGCCGCTACGCCTCCGCCGAACAGTTCTCCGAAGACATCCGCCGCTACCTCGAAGGCTACCCCGTCATCGCCCAAGCCGATCGTTGGACCTACCGCGCCACCAAGTTCGTCCAACGCAACACCGCCGCCGTCGCCGCCGCCGCACTCGCCGCCGTGCTCATCATCGGCTTCAGCATCTCCACCGCCATCCAGGCCCGCCGCATTGCCATCGAACGCGACACCGCTTCCCTCGAACGCGAAAAATCGCAACAGGTCGCCTCCTTCCTCACAGACCTCTTCCGCCTCGCCGACCCCACCCGCACTAAAGGCGGCGCCATCACCGCCCGCGAAATTCTCGACTCCGGCGCGCAACGCATCGAAGGCGAACTCTCCCGCCAGCCCGAAATTCAGGCCATGATGCTGAACGAAATCGGCCTCGTCTATCGCAGCCTCGGCCTCTACGATCCCGCCCGCGCCATCCTCGAAAAATCGCTCGCCATCCGCCGCCGCGTCCTCGGCCCCCAACACACCGACGTCGCCTCCAGCATGCTCAACCTCTCCCAGGTCCTCCGCGACCTCGGCGACTACGACGCCGCCCTCAAATACGCCCAGGACGCCCTCGCCATGCGCCGCCGCCTCCTCGGCAACCAACACCCCGATCTCGGCCCCGCCCTCAACTCCGTCGCCATCCTCCTCGAAGACAAAGCCGACTACCCCCAATCAGAAAAGCTCCACCGCGAAGCCGTCGCCATCCTCCGCGCCGCCCCAAACTCTGATCAACGCGCCCTCGCCACCACCCTCAACAACCTCGCCGGCGTCCTCCGCCGCAAAGGCGCTCTCGCCGAAGCGCTGCCCATGATGAACGAAGCGCTCGAACTCCGCCGCCGCGTCCTCGGCCCCGAACACCCCGAGGCCACACAGGCCCTCAACAACCTCGGCACGTACTATCTCGAACAGGCCAACTTCGACCGCGCCGAAAACGCCTTCCGCGAAGTCCTCGCCGCCCGCGTCAAAGTCCTCGGCGCTGATCACCCCGAAGTCGCCAAGGCCATGACCAACCTCGCCGCCCCGCTCGTCCAAAAGAAGCAATACGACGAAGCCATCTCGCTCCTCAACCAGGCCTCCGATATCTTCCGCAAACGCCTCGGCCCCAACCACCTCAACGTCGCCTTCGTCCTCGATAACCTCGCCAACCTCCACTTCACTAAGGGCGACTACCCCGCCGCCGACGCCCTCTACCGCCAATCCACCGATATGTTCCGCGCCCGCTTCGGCGACGACCACCCCGAAACCGCCATGGGCGAATACAGCATCTCCGGCAACCTCCAGGCCTGGAAAAAATACGCCGAAGCCGAACAGCACGCCCGCAAAGCCGAACGCATCTTCCGCGCCAAGTCCGGCCCGGAAAGCGTCGAACGCCTCAAAGCCCTCATCCGCATCGCCGGCATCCTCAGCGACAAAGGCGACTCCGCCGCCGCCGAAACCGCCTACCGCGACGCCCTCAAAGCAGGCCAGAAAACCTGGACCGCCGATGACCCCGACCGCGCCGTCACCCTCGCCGGACTCGGTTCCTCACTCGCCGCCCGCGCCAGCTACGCCGAAGCCGAACCCCTCCTCCTCGAAAGCTACCCCGTCTTGCTAAAACAACACGGCTCCCGGTCCCCCACCGTAACCCTCGTCCGCGATAGAATCGTCACCCTCTACAAGGCTTCCGGCCAACCCGCCAAAGCCAAGACGTTTCTGCAAGAGGTTCACTAATGGATATGCGCCCTCATTTGTTTGAATTCCTCGCCGCCGGCGCATTCTTCACGCTCCTGCTCGCCTGGTTCGCCTGCCCAGGCAACATCCTCAAGTCCCTCACCCGTACCCAACAGAAAATCTCCTACCTCCTCGCCCCCGGCCTCACCACCGGCCTCGCCCTCGCCACCTACTTCCGCAGACTCCTCCCCTCGCTCTCCCACCCCGCCACCCAGCCCCTCGCCTGGCTCCCCATTGCCATCTCCGCTCTCACCGCCATCCTCGTCCAGTCCTCCGCCTTCGGCTTCGTTCTCTGGCTCTTCTGGAGCATCGTCGTCCAATTCCACTCCATCTCATGACCACGCTCCCGCCCCTTCTTACTCTCGCCGCGCTTTTCGCCACTCTCGCCGCCGCCCAGTCCAACCCCACCTACATTCCCTTCACGCCCTCCGCCACCAAAGGCGCGCTCTACAAACCCGACTCCGGCCCCGCCCCCCGCACCGCAATCCTGATCGCGCACCGCACCTCGAACTTTCTCTCCCACATCGGAGCCACCGAACTCTCCCGCCGCGGCTTCCTCGTTCTCGCCATGAACCCCCGCTCCGATAACAACGAAGCCGCCGTCAATTGGGAAACCAACGCCCTCGACATCCGCTCCGGCGTCCAGTTCCTGCGCCGCCAACCCGGCATCGCCAAGGTGATCCTGTTCGCCCACAGCGGCGGCGGACCCACCATGAGCTTCTACCAGGCCGTCGCCGAAAACGGACCCGCCTACTGCCAGGGCCCCAATAAAATGGTCCAGTGCGGCAACGACCTCGCCAACTTACCCAAAGCCGACGGCATCGTCTTCGTCGACGCCCACCCCGGCAACTCCGTCAACGGACTCCGCAGCCTCAACCCCGCCCTCGTAAACGAAGCCAACGCCAATCAAATCGATCCCTCACTCGATCCGTTCAGCCCCCAAAACGGCTTCAACCCCGCCGGGCCCTCCACTTACTCGCCTGAGTTCCAGAAGAAATACTTCCACGCCCAGGCCGCCCGCATGAACCGCCTCATCGCCACCGCCCAACGCCGCCTCCGCGAATCCGGCGACGACCTCTTCCCCATCCCCCGCGGCCAGGGCGCGCGCCTCATGGAGTTCGACCCCTCCATCCACCACGCCACCTCCTCCCCGCGCAAACTCCACCGCAATGACGGCACCCTCTCGCCCCAGATCGTCGCACACGTTCGCACCGACTCCAGGGCCACTCCCCAACCGACCTCCCCCTCCGCCGGCACCCGCGTGCTTACGCTCACTTCCTTTCTCAGCGCCAACGCCATCCGCGCCAACGATTCCATGGATGCCATCGACTGGTGCTCCAGCAACAACTCCGTCCCCTGCGCCCTCGCCAAAATCTCCGTCCCCATCCTCATCACCGCCATGGGCGCGCATTACTTCATCCGCGACAACGAACTTCACTACGAATCCGCGGCCAGCAAAGACAAAGACTTCATCGTCATCGAAGGCGCCACCCACGGCATCACCCCCTGCGCCCCCTGCGAAAAATCGCCCGGCCAATATTCCAACGTCACTCGCAACTGGGCAGACTACGTGCAGAAGTGGATCAACGCCCGCTTCTAACAAAACCCGCACGCCACCCAAATCTGCACGCCACCCAAACCCGCACGCGACCCAAACCCCCACGCCACCCAAACCCGCGCGCCACCCAAACCCGCACGCGACCTCAGTTGCCCCCGCGGCCCCCCGCCGCCCGCACCGCAAACCAAGTCTGGCAATCGAATGGAACCCGATCGGCCACGCCCACGCCACGCGCGCTCAGCTCCTGAAAAAACTCCAGCTTCCCGGCCTGCTGCACCAGCACCTTTTCCACGCTCGACAGCCTTATGTCCAGCCCCCGCGCCGCAAACACCGGCCGCAACTCCTCATACACCCCCGCTCCCTCCATCGTCTTTCGCGTCCAGTCATTGATCCCGCCCGCCTTCGGCCGACCCCGCAACTTGTCCCAACCCTCTGACCGCCCCGCCGCCACCGCCAGCCGCGCCGCCATCGTCCACTCCCGCGCCCCATCCGGTGTCAGCCGCCCCCACATCAACGTATGAAACGGACCCACCTTCTCCAACAACTTCCCAAGCAACGGAGCCTGCCCCGCCAGCCCCAACGAACAATCCGAACGGTGCTGCACCACCCCCAAATTCACGCCAGTTCGGAAAGCCGTCCAAGTAATCCGGCAATCCCCCGAAGCAATCGTGTACCGTGTCTCCCGCGCAACGTCGTCCTCCACCACTGCAACAACGTCCTTCGCAAGCGGTTCAGCCACCCGCGCCCGCCCACAAGAACACAATAGAGCCAGAACCAAAATTCCGTACCTGCGTGAATCTGTGTGCATCGTGGCTACTTACTCTCAGTGGTAAATCCCCGGAGCCTCGTGCCCCATCTTCGCCACATACCCCACGTAAGTCCCCGGATACAACAACGGAGCCCCCGTCCCGCTCTCCCCGCCCAACTCCAATACCCGCGAACCCAGCCCCCGCAAAAACATGCGGTCGTGCGAAACGAAAATCATCGTCCCCTCAAACTCCTGCAGCGCCTCCACCAGCATCTCCTTCGTCGCCAGGTCCAAATGGTTCGTCGGCTCGTCCAAAACCAGAAA
>CAYUZM010000527.1:0-4797 GCA_964449665.1 uncultured Solibacteraceae bacterium | reverse complement strand
GGAAGGCCGGGGTCGGGACCGAACGCGCATGGGCGGTAAGCGAAGCCGGTTGGAACGAATAGAATTCATCGGCCTCGGCGATGCGCCTCGAAAAGAGCGAGTCCATGTCGAGCGGCGAAAGCTGCGGCGCCAGGCGCGCGCGAATCACACGCGTTTCGCCGGGGAACACCGTGAGCTGGTACCAACCGCAGGCCTTCGTCCCGCCATCCTGCCTCGCCGCGCCCACATTGCCTTGCACCACCAGTTCGTGGAATGCGTCCTTAAACGGCCCCGGCTGCGACCATTGGTAAAGACGGTTGACGTTGGTATCGTTCTCGGTGAACCAGAGCGGAGGATCGTCCTGCAGCCATAAGTCGTAGGCGCCCAGCGTGCGATGCGTGGCATGAATCACCCCTGGCGCGGCGGCGTGCAGCGTGGCCTTGGGCGTAGAGTTGTCCCATGACCATGTGTTCGCAAACCACAGCGTCGGTAACACGTGCAGCGTAGCCGTATCGGGCCCGCGGTTGACTACGGTAATGCGGATGGAGAGGTCGTCCGGGTCGGCCTTGGCGAACTCGGCGTAGACATCCCAATAGCGGTCGTCTGAGAAGATGCCGGTATCGAGGAGTTCAAATTCCGGCTCGCTCTTGTCGCGGCGAATGCCTTCCGAGCGCAGCCATGCGTAGGGAAACTCGCGCTGCGGGTACTTATAAAGGGAGCGCGCGTAGGAATACGTGGGCGTGGCGTCGAGGTAGTAATAGAGTTCCTTGACGTCTTCGCCGTGGTTGCCTTCGTTGCCCGTGAGCCCGTATAGCCGCTCCTTCAGTATCGGGTCGCGCCCGTTCCAGAGCGCGAGCGCGAAGCACATGCGCTGGTGGTTGTCGCTCCATCCGGCAAGGCCGTCTTCGCCCCAACGGTAGGCGCGCGAACGCGCGTGGTCGTGGGGCAGATACTCCCATGCGATGCCGTTGGGCGAATAGTCTTCGCGCACGGTGCCCCATTGGCGCTCGGAAACGTAGGGGCCCCAACGCCGCCAGTGGCGCTCTCGGCGTGAGGCTTCTTCGATGCGCTGGCGTTCTGCTGTCATGAGAGTTTGGGAGTGGTTCCCTCATGATGGCGGATGTGGGTGGCTCAGGGCAAGGAAGGGGCCGGTATGGTGTAATTCGATCAGGGGTTCGGAGACATGAAAATCGCGGTCTTGGTTTTGGCGCTTCTCGCCGGCGCGATGGCGCTCGCATCGCAGGGCAAAGGAAAGGGCCAGGGCAAATCGGGCAGGAGCGTGGACGGCGGCGGCGCCCGCGTCTCGATTGCCGTCGTGTTCAGCGACGCGGATCGCCGAGCCATTCAGGAATGGGTGCGGACGCCTGGACCCGCCGGGTTGCCGCCGGGGCTGGCGAAACGTGGCGAACTACCGCCGGGACTGCAAAAGCAGTTGCGGAGAAACGGATCCCTGCCGCCGGGGCTGCAGAAGAAGATCAGTCCCTTTCCCGATGCGCTCGTGCGCCGCCTGCAACCGTTGCCGCCGGACTGCGGCTGCGACCGGATTTTTCTCGACGGCAGAGCGCTGATCGTCGCGCGCGCGACCAGTGCGATCCTCGATGTGATTAGCCTATTCTGAAGCAGGCGCGGGACTACTTCTGGCGCTTGACTACGAACTCGCGAGGGGTGCCGTTCCGGCCAATTCGCGTCATTTTGATCTCGTCGCCGGCTACCACGCCGGTGAACGATTGGGGGCGTTCGCCCTCAACCTTGAACGAGATATTGGCCCCGTCCACCTTGCCATCTGAAATCGGCTGTTCGCCGGCGACGGCGGTGATCGTGCCCGTCAGTTTGGCGCCTTCCACTTTGAACTTGAAGGTGGCATCGACGGTTTCGCGCGCGGGCATCTTGCCGGTCCAGGTGCCGTTGATATCGGCGGCAAGCATGGTGACAGCGAGCAGGCAAGCGCTGGCAATGGCAACGGCTACGGTGCGGAGTGACATGTGGCGATCCTTTCCAGGCGCTGATGCTATCACAGCGCGCGCGTGGCCGGGTTGGTTTGGTTCAGGGTCCGTCCCAGAGCTTGCGCGTGGCATCGATTCATCAATTCACTCAATTCGTGGGTGTTCCAACCGAACGTGCGAACCAGCCCTTCAGCCGCGCCGAATGTGCGGGCGAACTTGCGGGCGAGCTTTGATTTTCTAAACTCCGGTGTGTAGTTGATGCCGACAAACCGCTGCACGACGATAAACCCCATGCTCTTCTGCTCCACGACGAAGATGGACTCGACATCGCTCCAGCGAGTGAACGTGCTCCGGTAGAGGAAGGTTTCCGTGAAGCCGTCGCGCTCCATCCGCAGAAAGCAGGCGCCAGGGATCAGCATCGTGGCAAAGGCGGCGGCGCACACGAGAAACCCGCCCGCGACCAGGATGCCGCGGTCGTCATCGCCCAGCATCATGCGAAAGCCACCGTAGGCGAGGACAAGGCTCCCCAGCACAATCCACAACGCGTGGCCGGTCTTGGGCCGCACAACAACGGGGAGAGCGATCTCGGCGGGGCGTGCGGGAAAAGGGCTCATGGCAATGCGATCCCTTGTGGAATCGGCAACCGGGGCCCGTATCTTTAGCGGTTCGCGCGCAAGCGGGGACGTGGCGGACCGACGCCACAGGTGCGGCCGCCATTACGCCACCCGCGCCGCCCTGCGATTCCACCGCCGTGCGGCCGCCACCACACCACCGGTGCACCGCCCTGCTATGCCACCGGCGCGGCCAGCTCTTCCGGCGTGAGGTCGCGCGTGTACTTGCACTCTTTATTCGGGCAAGCGGCGAAGTTGCCCTTCTTGAGGCGCTTCTCCACCAGGAACGGCGAGGCGCACGTGGGGCACTTCTCGGGAATGGGCTTGGACCACGCCACGAAGTCGCAATCCGGGTAGCGGTTGCAGCCGAAGAAGGTCTTGCCGCGCTTGGAGCGCCGCTCGATGATGTCCCCTTCGCTGCACTGCGGACACTTGATGCCGATGGTCTTCTGCTTGACGAACTTGCAGGTCGGGTAGTTCGAACAGGCCGTGAACTCGCCGAAGCGGCCGTACTTCATCACCAGGTTGTTGCCGCACGTGGGGCACTTCTCGTCGAGCGGGACGTCGGCCTTCTTCTGCTGCTCCTGCGCGCCGAGTTGCTTGGTGGTCTTGCAATCGGGGTAACCGGAACAGGCCAGGAACTGGCCGAAACGCCCCTTCTTGAGCACCATCACGCGACCGCAGTTTTCGCAGTAGACGTCCTCGTCCTGCTCGGTGATCTCGACGCCCGCGCCCTCCACCATGTCCGGCGACGGCTCGCGCGTGTTCGTGCAATCCGGGTAGCCCGAGCAACCGACAAAGGTGCCGTGTTTCCCCCAGCGCAGCACCATCGGCTTGCCGCACTTTTCGCAGGTCAAGCCGGTGGGCTTCTCCATGCGCTTGATGTTTTCCATCACCGAGCCGGCGCGTTCGAGGTCGACGTTGAACTTGTCGTAGAAGCCGCGCATGGCCGCGCGCCAGTCGATTTTGCCCTCTTCGATCTCGTCGAGCTCCTGCTCCATGCGCGCCGTGTAGTGCACGTCGAAGATGTCGTCGAAGCTCTTCACGAGTTGGTCGGTGACGACGAATCCTAATTCAGTGGGACTGAACTTGCCGCCCTCTTTCTTCACGTAGCCGCGGTCCTGGATCGTGGAAAGAATGGAAGCGTAGGTCGAGGGGCGGCCCACGCCATCGGCTTCGAGTTCCTTCACCAGCGTCGCTTCGTTGAAGCGCGGCGGCGGTTCGGTGAAGTGCTGCTCAGGCAGGATGGCCTTGAACTTGAGCACCTCACCCTGCTCGACGAGCGGCAGCTTGTGCTTCAGCTCCTCGTCCTCTTCGTCCTTCTGGTCCTTGCCTTCCTGGTAGACGGCGAGGAAGCCATCGAACTTCGGCACGGATCCGGTGGCGCGGAACATATAGTTGGCGCCGTCCTTGCCGGGTGCATTCACGTCGATGGTGGTCTGGTCGAAGACGGCGGGCGTCATCTGGCTGGCGACAAAGCGCGTCCAGATGAGGCGGTAGAGCTTGATCTCATCGTCGGAGAGGAACTTCTCGGCGATGTCGGGCGAGATGGCGACCGAGGACGGCCGGATGGCTTCGTGCGCGTCCTGGGCGTCCTTCTTCCCTTTATAGACATTCGGTTTGGCGGGCAGGTAGGCGTCGCCGTATCGTTTCGGGATGAAGTCGCGCACGTCGTTGAGCGCGGTGTCGGAGACGCGCACCGAATCGGTACGCATATAAGTGATGAGACCGACGAGGCCTTCGGGGCCCATCTCGACGCCTTCGTACAGGCGCTGGGCAAGTCCCATGGTGCGCTTCACCGAAAAGCGAAGCTTGCGCGAAGACTCCTGCTGCAAGGTGGAGGTGATGAACGGGGGCACCGGGTTGCGGCGCTTCTCTTTGGTACCGACCGACTGCACCGTGTAGTCGGCGCCATCGATGGCGGCGAGCACGGCGTTAGAGGCTTCGGCATTGCCGATCTTGAAGTTCTCGCCGTTCTTCTTGGCCAGCCGCGCCGTGAGCACGGGCGGCTTCTTGGCGTTCAAACTGACGTCGATGGTCCAATACTCTTCCGGGTTGAAGGCGCGGATCTCGCGTTCGCGATCGACGATCAGGCGCAGGGCGACGGTTTGCACGCGCCCGGCGGAAAGTCCGCGCTGCACCTTGTCCCAAAGCAGTGGGGAGATCTTGTAGCCGACAATGCGGTCGAGCACGCGGCGCGCCCGCTGGGCGTCCACCAGGTTCGTGTTCACCTGCCCCGGATTCTCAAAGGCCTTGGCCATGGC
>CAYUZM010000526.1:0-4805 GCA_964449665.1 uncultured Solibacteraceae bacterium | reverse complement strand
GATGCGCCCCGTTCGGCCCGCACCTCGGCGCCTGTCTGGCACATGCCCACGCCGTGCCCGGCGCCGTAGCCTTCCAGGTGCAACGTATCGCCGCGCTCGGAGACCTGGAAGAGCGTGCTCGGCACGGCCGTCCATCCGAATGCGCGGCTGAGCACGAAGCGGAAATCGCCGGCGTCGATGCGGCGGGTGCTGGTCTGCAGTACATTTGCGCGCCCCGATGCCGTGCGTCCCGTCACGCGCAACTGTGCCAGCGACTCCACGCCCAACGCGCGTGCCGCCGCCGGCAACGGAAGGTCCGACGACCATGCGCCTCGCTTGCGCGCCACGCACGCGTCGTCGGTCTGCGAAACGAGATAGGGCGCCTCCCGCGTACCCCATACCGCTTTTGCGGACGCCGTCACGCCTCCACAATGCTGGTGATAGAACACCTCGGCCGGACGCCCCTCAAACCACACCATCTCCGCTTCTGTTTCTTCTACTGCTTCGGCAATCGCGCGGGGCGGTTCTTGGAATCGCAGGTCCTGGCAATGGGTGGTATCGCAATAGTCGTAGCCTGACGCCGCGTGCCGCCCGCGATTCTTCACGGCGAAGGTTCGCGCCGCGATCGCCATTGCCCGCAGCGCGTCTTTGGCCCGCATGGAATGCGACTCGCCTGACAACGTGTAATAGACGTAGTCCTCCAGCCGCATCTCGGCCACCGCGCGCACGCGGCCTCCCACAGCGTTTAGCTCAACCGTCGCCGGAACGCGAACGGCCTTCGTTCCCGGCGCTGACAAGACCGGCATTGTGATGCGCACGGGCTTCTGCAGTTGCTCCGGACTCATCGCTTTGCCATTCACCGTCAGCGAAGCCGGTCGTAGCTCCGAATACAAAGCCACTCGAACTTTGCCCCCGCCGGCCGAGGCCGAAAAGCTCTCCGCCGTCGGCACGATTCCGCCCGCCCCGCCCGCGTACGCATGAAACGCCGCCTGCGCCACGGGAGCCGCATTGGCCGCGCCGCGGCCCTGTTCAAGAAAAACGACGACGACGATCTCCGGCTTGTCCGCCGGAGCCCAACCGGCGAACCAGGCGTGCGTGTAGGCACCGTCCGGGCCGGTGGTGGTTCCCGTCTTGCCGGCGACGGCCAAGCCTTTCACAGCCGCCAATTGACCCGAGCCGTACTCCACGGCACCCCGCAGTCCCACGGCGACCTGACCGTCGAGTGTTCGCTTCTTCGCTTCCAGCGCCAGCAGGCGGTAGGCCTGCGCCAGTTCGAGGGGCGTGACTTTGATGCCCTCTTCGCCAATCGCGCCTAGCGTCATGTACTGCGCCGCGTATGCCGTGAACCCGTAACGCTGCAGAAACGAGGGCGGGGCGGAAAAGCGCAACTGATCGAAGAACGAGTTGCAGGAGTAGGCAAGCGCCTCTTGCGGCCCGAGCGGAATTCCGGCGTCCGGATGCGCGCAATCGAGGATCCTGCCGCGCACGCTCAATTTCCGCCGGCACAGCATTCGGGGGATGGACGCGCCCCGGTGTTCGGCGCTCCAGGCGAGCCAGGTGAAGGGCTTCATCGTCGAACCTGGCGCGGCTTTTCGAGTGCGCGCCTTGTCCAACTGAAATCCGCCTAATATCTTTCCGGTGGCAACATTCAACACAACGGCTGAGCCCGATTGCGTGCCGAAGGCGCGCCCCAGGTCGACGTCATAGTTGGCCGCCCAAACAGGAACGACACACAGAACTAGAATTCCCGTTCGCATCAGTCTCTATGCAAACCATCGGGAGGTTGGCTCGACAACTGTATCAACGCTTCCAGGGTTTTTGCGCGCTGGCCGGCGTTCAGAGTCAAATAGCGATGCCGCCCGCCGGTGCTGGGGTGAAAATGGGTCTTCGCTTCGTCGTCCACGACGATGGTGCCCGCTTCCGAGAGTCCAAAGTAGCCGCGCTCGGGCCGCACGGCGTACAAGACGGAGGTCAGGTCCCAGGTCTGCCGGTCGTAGGGCATCGGCTTGTAGTGCCGGTAGGAATCGGCCACGGGATGGTGCTTGACGTATTTGTAGTCCTGCTCGATGCTTACCGCGGGATACTTCACGGCTTCCCCGATCTCCCAACCGGAGGCCACCACGGGCGTTGGCCAGTCGCGGAACACGGCTTTCGAAGCGGGAAGGTCGATCTTCACGTTGTACTCGGCCTTGCGTTCCTCGCCGGCGGCAGGGAAGTGGCCCGCCATGGTCGAAAGTAAGCGAACCTTCTTTGCCGCCAGTTCACGCCCGCCGGGCGTGGCGAGCAGGCGGGCGAAATTCGTGGAGAAACCGACCTGGACCATCACCACAGACTGGTCCGGCTGCGCGGCCAAAACTCTCATTAGAACCTCGACGGCTTCGGGCGCTTCGGCGCCGCTCATGATCCTGCGCGGGTAGACGAGCAACCCATGCTCATCCTTCTTTTCGGCGGGCCATTGAATCATCGGGGCGTCTTGTGGCGTGGGTCCGTTTTTCACCACGCCTACCGGGATGGAGCCGCGCCCATAGAAATGATTCACCAGGTCCACAAACGGGGCGGCGAACCGGTTGTCCTTGGTGAGCGTGACCGCCAGTAGCTTCGCTTCGCCGCGCGACTCGAGCGCGTGAATCACCGCCAGCGCCAGGGCATCGTCGACGTCGTTGCCCATGTCGGTATCGAAAATGAGCCGCACCGGTTGGGCCAAGGCCGTGGAGACGAGCATGGACGCAGTAAGAAAAAGGCCCGCGAGGCGCATACCTGCAATGTTAACGCGCAACTCCAGGCGGGGCCTGTCCGTAGTGGTTTCCATGCGTGCATTGCTCGTTTTGCTCCCCCTATTGCTGGCGGCCCAACCGCGCGACGGCGACGTTCTCGAACGCACCGCTTGCCGGTTCGACGAGCCTGCGGGGACTCGATTTGCTTGTGAGCGGCTCACCTATTCCAGCAGCGGCCTGCCGGTGGTTGCCTTTTACTACGCGCCTGCCAAACCGCCCGCGCCGCGCATGCCCGCCGTCGTTTTCAATCGCGGCGGCTATGTCGTGAAGGAACAACTGCGCAACCTTGTGCCCATGTTCCAGCGCCTTGCCGAAGCGGGTTTTGCCGTCGTCGCGCCCATGTATCGGGGCAGCGAAGGCGCGCCCGGGCACGATGAACTGGGCGGTGCCGATCTGGCCGACCTGATGAACGTGGTTCCGCTCGTGCGCCAACTCCCGCTCGTTGACGTGGACAACCTCTTCCTCTATGGCGAATCGCGCGGAGGCGTGATGTCGTTGCTGGCAATGCGCGACGGCTTTCCCGCCCGTGCCGCGGCCACGTTCGGCGCCATCACCGACCTTGCCGCCTACCTCAAAGAGGACACACGCGCCGCCCGCATCGTACACGCCGTCTGGCCCGACTACGATGCACGGCGCGAGGAGATCCACGCGGCACGCTCCGCGCTGCAGTGGCCGGAAAAACTCAAGAAGCCGCTCTTTCTCATGCACGGCGGCGCCGACCGCCAGGTCTCCCCGGCGCAAACACTGCAACTCGCCCTGCGCTTGCAGGAACTCGGCCGCACCTACGGATTGATGGTCTTCCCCGGCGGGGATCATACGCTTTCGAAGTATCAGGATGAACGCGATCAGCTAGCGATTCAATGGTTCCGCAAACACGTTCGGCCTTGACCAAACTTCAATACTGGTTTACTCTATGCCTAGAGGAAACAAGGCCACAACATGCCCCCCAAGCCACGCGACCGCCGCGACCTCTTTCCCGGCGCGCTCGAAATGATGATTTTACGAACCCTCGTACACCAGCCTTTGCACGGCTACGCGCTGACGCAGGAGATCAAACGCGCGTCGAGCGAGCTGCTGCAGATCGAAGAAGGCTCGCTCTACCCGGCGCTGCAGCGCATGTTGAAAGACGGTTGGGTGAAGGCCAAATGGGGCGTGTCGCCCACCAACCGCCGCGTGCGTATCTATACGATCACGCCCGCGAGCGCGCAGCACCTGGATCGCGAAGTCTCCAGTTTTGAACAAATGCTGGAGGGGGTCCCGCGCGTACTCGCGCCAGCCCAGTAGAGACCGCCATGAACCACCTCCAGCGCCCCTTCACCCGCAACCGCCTCTACGCGGACCTCTCCGAAGAAATGCAACAACACCTCGAAGAACGCGTCGAAGAACTGGTCAAGCAAGGCATGCCGCGCACACAGGCCGTCCACACCGCGCGCCGCGAGTTCGGCAACGTTGCCGCGCTTGCCGAACGGGGCCGCGAAGAGTGGAAGTTGCCAGTGGTGGACAGCTTTCTGGCCGACATCCGTTACGCGCTGCGCCAGATGCGCCAGCAGCCATCGTTCTCCATCGTTGCCATCCTCATACTTGCTCTAGGCATTGGCGCGAACACCACCGTTTTCAGCGTTGTCCGCACGATGCTGCTTGAGCCACTGCCGTTCCGCGCGCCTGAACGCCTCACCTGGATCATCAACCAGGACACGCCCGGTCTCTCCGGCCGGACGCATACGGTTGACACGTATGAGGCGCTCCGGAGCCTTCAGAGCTACGAGGAACTCACCACTTACGAGGCCTTTTTTGCCCGCTCCAGCTACAAACTCACGGGCGACAAGGAACCGGACCGGGTTGCGGGTGTGCAGGTTCCCGCCAACGTCATCGACCGCTTCGTGCTGATGCGCGTCGTCGAGATGCTGGTCGAAGGCACCGCCGTGCCGACCCTGGACGCACTCGCGAGCGAAGTTGCGGCTGAGGGCGGCAATACCGGCCACACGCAACTGATGGGCAACCTGCCGGTCGTCCGCAGCGCCGTCTACGACGTTCACCAGACGCCCGACTTCC
>CAYUZM010000525.1:0-4806 GCA_964449665.1 uncultured Solibacteraceae bacterium | reverse complement strand
GGCCGCGGCGGCAATGGTGGAGAAGACATCCACCTGGCTCACCGGCGACTGCACTTCGCGCCGCGCGTTCTGGCCGGGGAATTTCACGATCATGGGAATCGACGTCAGCTCATGGCCCACCGAGTTGCCGTGATCGAGCAAGCCATGTTCGCCAAAGAACTCGCCATGGTCGGCGGTGACGACGATCAGGCTCTTGCCGTACCAGGGTTGGCTCTTCAGACCTTCGAGCAACCTGCCGGCAACATCGTCGAGATAAGCGATGCTGCCGTCGTAGGCCGCGTGCATCTTGGCGACGTCGTGGGCCGGGATGGTGTACTTGCCCGTAGCCACGCCGTGCGAGAAGCTCAGCATCTTCATCTCATCGAACGTCTGATCGTAGGAGGGATACCGCGCGCGAAACTCGTTCGACGAGAGCCAGGGACGGTGGGACTCCATGAAGTTCAGGAAGAGAAAGAACGGCTTTCCGCCACGCTGCGCGGCCATGCGCGCTCCGGTCGCGGCGACCTCGTCAGCCTTCACGAAACGGCGCAGAGCTTCGGTCCACAGCCACGGAAGCGTCAGTTTGTAGAGCCCCATGCGTAAGTAGAAGGAAAAGGCGGCAACCACCACGCCTCGATGGCGCGGCATTGCGTAGCGGTCGAATCCGCGCGCGAAGCCGTAGCTGGGGTCGAGCAGCGCCGTGTTCGCCACGGACGCGAGGGTCCGGTAGCCGGCCTTGCGCAGCAGTTCGGCTAGCGTGGGGACCTCGGAGGCGATGGCGCGGCGGAAATCGCCGTCGTAGTGCGCGCCATGCTGGGTCGGAAAGAGCCCGGTGAACATCGAGGCGTGCGACGCCAGCGTCATGTCGCCATTCGCATAGGCGTGGCGGTAGAGCGTCGCTCCGGAGGCGAATGCTTCCAGGCGCGGAGTCGTGCGCCGGGCATATCCGTATACGGAGAGGTGGTCGGCGCGCGTGGTGTCGAGCGAGATGAGAACGATATTGGGCCGCGCGGATGCTTCGCTTTGCCCGGATGCCTCGGTGGCGGGTGCGGCGGCGATGCGCATCATCGCGAAGCCGGCCAGCAACGCCGCCGCCGTGAAAGCCGAGTGCCCTTTCATGGACGCGATCGCCATGAGCGCCGTGCGCCCGCGGGCCAGCAACGCCACGGCCAGTATGGCGGCAACGATTGACGCGGCAACCAGGTTGGTGGTGAGCGCCAGCGAGTCGTCCATCAGGTCCGCAAACACGCTGTGCGGCGCGAGCGTGACCACCGCCGCCAGCCACGGGCTGGCCGCTACCGTGCGGGCATTGTCTTCTTCCGCGAAGAGAAGCCCGCAAAGCAGCCAGAAGGCAAAGGGCACAAGCAGCGCCAGGTATGGGGAACTCCAGGGCGGACTGCCCCAACACCACGCGTTGCCCACAAACGCCACCATCAACATTGCGGCTATCGTGGGCGGCAGATGGAGGCGCATCCGTCCCAGGCGTCCGAGGAGAAATCCAACCACGCCGCCGCTCAGCGCGCCGAGCACGGCATACAACACCACATAGACGAACACGGCGCCGGCGTACCCTGGACCGATCGATTCGCCCGCGCGCAGCGTGAACGGTCCGTTCAGCAGAATTTCCAAGGCGGCATAGGCGGAGGCGACGTGGATGCCCGCCAACGCGCCCCAAAGGGACGTGGCGGGAGAGAGTGCGGAGGCGGAGCGCAGAAGCATCAGAATAGCATCGGTGTCCGTGACAGCGGCCTACCAGAGCACCGGGCGCCAGCGCGCGGCCGCCGTCTCGCAACCCTCCACCCCGGTTTCCGGATACTCCTCCCAACGCGGCCTGCGATAGGTGCCGCCGATGATGTCGAACACGGGAAACGCCTGCGCGAAATTCACGTCGCGATGCTCGGCGCGGCGGCTATGGTGAAGGCGGTGATACATCGGGCCCACGAGAACGGGCGAGAGCGCGCCCAGATCCAGCCGCACATCGGCGTGGCTGAAATAGAGAAAGAACAGGGTGATGGCCGCCGCGTAGGCCATGCCTTGCAGATTCATCCCCAGCACCCAGAACATTGGAACCGTGAGGCAGAAATACTGCATTGCGCGCTCCAGGAAATGCGTGCGGCGCGACGTGGTGATGTTCATCGCCGGATCGGTGTGATGCAGCTTGTGAACATGCCAGAACAGCGGGCTCGCATGCTGCAAACGGTGATAGCAGTAGAACAGGCCATCCACGAGAAACACTGACGCGAGCGCCCACAAATACGGATTGTGCAGCCATGCCACGCGCGGCTCTCGTGGATAGGCCGTCAGCGCCTGTCCGAACGGAGACGCCAGCAGAAGCCCCAAAACCGCGCCGCCCGCCAGGATATGAATCGACATGGCGGCGAAGTTGCCGCAGCGTTCGCCCCAGGTGGCCTTCCGCTCCGAACCGAAATAGAACTCCAGCGGAAAGGCCATCGCGAAGATGACGGCAAACCAACTCAGCTGTGGCCCGGCGCCGCGAAGCTCATTCCAGACGGCGGCGGATACGCCGGAATCCATCGTGCGCGCGCCCTACTGTGCCGGAATGCGCGTGGTGTGGCGTTCCACCATCTGCCAGTTATTGCCGTTCTTCACCCACACCTGCAGCATCTGCAACGGCGTGTCGCCGGCGGCGCCATGCGCGGTCACCTTGGCGCGAATGGTCGCCGCTTTGCCGTAGACGTGAATGGTTTGCGAGTGCACCTCAAAGTTCCCTTTCGACTTCACCAACGCGTCGATGGCTTCCTGCTTGTTTTCCAGCTTCGTGTTCGAGTGGCTGTACTGCAGCCCATCGGCGAAGATCTTCCCGAGCGCGGCGGCGTCGCCCGCCTTGGCGGCCTTCACGAAGGCTTCATGGGCCGCGCGCACGGCGGCTTCATCGGCGGTCTCGGCAAATCCCAACGTGGACATTCCGAGGACGAGAGCGGTGAGGAGCAGAGTTTTCATAGGCACTGATGATACTTGATTTCCCGGCCGCGTTCCGCCCTCGTTCCGGCCGCGCGCCGCTCTCGACCCGGCCGCGTTCCGCTCTCGACCCGGCCGCGTTCCGCTCTCGACCCGCCCCTCGCCCGCGTGGTACCGTGAACCTCATCCACACCTGGGAGGTCCCCGATGAAACTCCGGCTATCCGTTTTGACCGCTGCCGCGTCTTACGCGCTGCTGATCCAGTCCACCGCCCACGCCGCGGGCAAACCCGAAGATGAACTGGCCGCCCTCATCACAACGTTCTACGGCAAGACGTTCGCGAACGATTGGGCCGGTCTCGAAAAACTTCCCGGCATCCAATGGGCGCCGCTGCCGCCCAACTCCCTGCAAAATTGCCTCCCCGACGGCGGCTGCTACACGCGCCAGGGCAAGGCGGTTGTTGCCGGACGCAACCTGGTAGTGATCGCCACAGGCGCGCGCGGCATCGTGGGCAATCTCTATCTGCGCAACGCCAGCGCGCCGTTCGGCGAAGCGGCCGTGCTCGCGGCGCTCAAAGAGGGGAACGTCTCCGCCACGCTGGCCCGCTGCCCCGTGCCCGGCACACCGGGCGGCACGAACTGGTATCGACTCAAAGGCGCGGCCACCAACCCCGGCGTCCTCTCCATTCAAACCGCGTGCAACGGGCGGCCGTGTGAAGGCTTCGTGCTCACGCAGAGTGACCAGATGCCCGCGCTCCAGCCCGCGCAATTGAAGATGTATTCCGAACAGTGCGGCGGCGCGCCCACCGAACGCAAAGCCGTGGCCGCGGCCGGCATGCCGCACGAAGCTCTGGCCGGCGTGATTGCCGCGCTCATTCCGCCTGTCAGCGGCCCCGCGGTTTCCGATTGGAAGACCCTCAACGCCCTGCGCACGCCCATCAAGTGGCCCGCCGCGGCCCCGGTGAAAATGAATCTGAGCTTCAAGGAAGATCCCAACCCGTTTGCGCAAAGCGCCACGCTCGAAGTTTCGGGCCGCCAGTTCAGCGTCCTCGCCAGCGGCACCCCGGCCCAGGCACTGGTGGTGCACTTCGACGAGAACGCCATGCATCCCAAGGGCGAACACCTGCTGGGCGTGCTCTACGCCAAAGGCCTGCAGGTGAAACTCGTCCGCTGCGGACCCATCTATACCGAATCCACCAACAACTGGTACGCGATCACCAGCGCCAAGACCCACCCGGTCATGCTGCGCCAGTCCATCCGCTACGACGGCAATCAGGTGCAGGACTCCTACCAGCTTCGCTTCGACAACACCCTGCCCAAACGCGACCCTCGCGACCGCGACCCGGGCGTGGGCGGCTGCCGGTAGGTTCTTTCGCATATGGCCCGCGTGCAAATTTTTGGCGTGAAGAACTCCCAGGCGACCCGCGCCGCCGAGCGCTTCTTCAAGGAACGCCGCGCCGAGATTCAGATGGTCGATCTCAAGGTGAAGCCGATGGCGCCCGGCGAGATCAAACGCTTCCTCGACAAATTCACGCTGGCCGGACTGATCGACAGGGAAGGGAAGCCGTACACCGACGCCGGACTCCAGCACATCCGCATGACGGACCCCGATCTGCTCCGCCGCATCGAGCGCGAGCCGTTGCTGCTGCGCCTTCCCCTGGTGCGTTGCGGAAACCTGATCAGCATCGGCAAAGACGAAGCGGCGTGGAAGGCGATGCTGGAGGTGAAATGAGCGTCACCCTCGGCGCACCCTGGTCCGGTGCTTCGGCGTGGGCGAGCCTGAACGGCGCGGGCGCAATTGAGCTGGAACTCTACGACCACAGCGAGGAAGCCGCGCAAAGCCTCGGTGGCGACGTCGCCTGGATCTACACCATCGAACCGGCCGAATTTCCGCGCCTGCTCGAACTCT
>CAYUZM010000524.1:0-4827 GCA_964449665.1 uncultured Solibacteraceae bacterium | reverse complement strand
AATTCAACTCACCATGCAACCCGTCACTCTGCTCGTCCTGTCCAAACCCACGGCGCGCCACCTCGCCCTCCTCGATCGGCTGCCCGATTCCACGCGCATCGTCGTCGGCGACAACGCCGGAATGTTCGCCGAAGCCGCCCCGGAAGCGCACGTCCTGATGAACGGCATGATGCCCAAGTCGCTCTTCCACGACGTCTTCGTCCAATGCCGCAATCTGCAGTGGATTCACTCCCTCTCTGCCGGACTCGAAAATTCCCTCTTCCCCGAACTCGTCGCCAGCCCGCTGCCCATGACCAACTCGCGCGGCGTCTTCGCCCGCTCGCTCGCCGAATGGGTCATCATCGGCTGCCTCTACTTCGACAAACTCCTCCCCCGCCTCGCCGCGCAGAAGGCCGCCCGCGAATGGCGTGTCTTCGATGTCGAAGAACTGCACGGCAAAACCATGGGCATCGTCGGCTATGGCCGCATCGGCCAGCTCACCGCCGAACGCGCCCGCGCCTTCGGCATGAAGATCATCGCCCTGCGCAAACGCCCCGAACTCTCGCAAGGCGACACCAACATCGACGCCACCTATACGCCCGACCGTCTCGGCGACCTCATGGCCGCCTCCGATTTCGTCGTCTGCGCCGCGCCCCTCACCCCCGATACGGAGGGCCTCATCAGCGCCCCCATGATTGCCGCCATGAAGCCCTCCGCCGTCTTCCTCAACGTCGGCCGCGGAGCCGTCGTCGACGAGGCGGCCTTGACCTCAGCCCTTCAGGAGAAGAAAATTCGGGGTGCTGCCCTCGACGTGTTCGCCACCGAACCGCTTCCCAAGGATTCCCCTCTGTGGGGGCTGGACAACGTCCTCATCTCGCCCCATTGCGCCGACCACACGGCTACCTGGCTCAACGACGCCATGGAATTCTTCGTCGCCAATTTCGAACGATTCGTCAACGGCCAGCCGCTCGAAAACCTGGTCGATAAATCGGCCGGCTACTAACGCCACTCACACCGCGGAGGTGATTCCATGAATCGCATCGTCCTTCTGCTGGCCTCGGCCGCCCTGCTCGCGGCCCAAACCTATACGCCCACGCCCGAGAACCTGAAGGCCCGCGAATGGTTCCAGGATGCCCGCTTCGGCATGTTTATCCACTGGGGCGTTTACAGCGTGCTCGAAGACGGCGAATGGGTCATGAACGTCCGCAAGATGCCCGTCTCGGAATACGAGAAACTCCCCGCGCGTTTCAACCCCACCAAGTTCAACGCCGCCGAATGGGTCTCGCTCGCCAAGGCCGCCGGCATGAAGTACATCACCATTACCAGCAAGCACCACGACGGCTTCGCCATGTTCGCCACCAAACAGAACAAGTGGAATATCGTCGACGCCACGCCCTACAAGAAGGACCCGCTCAAAGAGCTCGCCGCCGAATGCCAGAAGCAAGGTATCAAGCTCTTCTTCTACCACTCCCAACTCGACTGGCATCATCCCGACTACTTTCCGCGCGGCCGCACCGGCCAAACCACCGGCCGCCCCGAATCGGGCGACTTCAACCGCTACCTCGATTTCATGGACGCCCAGCTCTCCGAACTGCTCACCCACTACGGCCCCATCGCCGGCATCTGGTTCGACGGCATGTGGGATAAACCCGCCGCCAACTGGCGTCTCGATCAAACCTACCGCCTCATCCACAAGCTCCAGCCCGCCGCTCTCGTTGGCAGCAACCACCACCTGAAGCCCTTCCCCGGCGAAGATTTCCAGATGTTCGAAAAGGATCTCCCCGGCAAGAACACCGCCGGCCATAGCGCCAACTCGGTCATCGGCGACCTGCCGCTGGAAACCTGCGACACCATCAACAAGGCCTGGGGCTACAACGCCAACGATAAGTCGCTCAAGAGCACGAAGGATCTCATTCAATACGTCGTCCGCGCCGCGGGCTATGGCGCCAACTTCCTGCTCAACGTCGGTCCCAAACCCGACGGCACCATTCAGGACGAATTCGTCGTCCGCCTCCGCGACGTCGGGAAATGGATGAGCGCCCATGGCGAAACCATCTACGGCACGCGCGGCGGCCCCGTCGGCCCGCGCAACTGGGGCGTCACCACGCAGACGGCGAAAAAGGTCTACGTCCACGTCCTCGACTGGCCCGACGAACTGCTCGCCGTTCCCGCGCTCGGCAAAGTGAAGAACGCGCGGCTGCTCAACGGCCAAAAGGTGGAGATGACCGCTTCGGGCTCGTCTGTTCTCTTCCGCCTCCCCGCCACGCGCGACGAAATCGACACCGTCATCGCCCTCGACAAGGAGTAACCGCCCTCCGCATGATCACCCTTCGCGACATTCAAACCGCCGCCGAGCGCATTCGGCCCATTGCCAAGCGCACGCCCGTCCTCACCAGCGAAAGCTTCGACGCGCGCTGCGGTCTGCGCGCCTTCTTCAAGTGCGAGAACTTCCAGAAAGGCGGAGCATTCAAAATCCGCGGCGCAGCGAACATGATCTTTTCGCTGACTCCCGAACAATTGCGCAACGGCGTGGTTGCATTTTCATCGGGGAACCATGCGCAAGCCACCGCGCTCGCCGCCCGCCACGTCGGCACGCGCGCCACCATCGTCATGCCGCTCGACGCCCCACGCAGCAAAGTCGCCGCCACGCGCGATTATGGCGCGGAGATCGTCACCTACGACCGCTTCAAAGAGGACCGCATCGCCATCGGCAAGCGCATCGCCGCCGAAACCGGTGCCACGCTCGTTCCGCCCTTCGATCACGAACTCATCATGGCCGGACAGGGAACTGCAACCCTGGAGTTGCTCGATGAAGTGCCCGGTCTCGACGCCATCGTCGTCTGCATCGGCGGCGGAGGGCTCGCATCCGGCACCGCCGTTGCCGCCACCGAAACAAAACCCGGCATTCGCGTGTTCGGCGTCGAACCCGAAGACGCCAACGACACCTGGCTCTCGCTGCAGCAAGGAATGCGCGTCGAAATCGCTCCGCCCAAGACCATCGCCGACGGCCTTCGCCCCACCATGCCAGGCGAACTCACCTTCCCCGTCATCCGCGACCGCGTCGAAAAGGTGGTGCTCGTCACCGACGACGAGATCCGCGAGACCGTAAAATACCTGCTCGCGCGCATGAAGATGTTGGTGGAACCCAGCGGAGCGGTGCCCGCCGCCGCGGTGATGTTCGGGAGGCTCCCCGCCGGCATCCGCCGAGTGGGAATCATCGTCTCCGGCGGCAACGTCGACCTCGACGTCCTCGCGAAGCTTTAAGCGCGACAAGCCTCCCGGCCTGCCGGCGTGCGTTCCAGTCGCCCGCTAAACTACGAGCGCACCACCGGCAACTGCACGAACGGCTCCAGCACCGGCGGCGCCGGCTTCAGTTCCACGTCGCGCAGTTTCTTCAGCACCGCGATCTCATCGCAGTTCTGAAACTTCGGGCAGCTCAGGCAATCCTTCCACGCCTTCAACGGCAGCACGCGCCGGTCCACCGTGTCGAAGCCCAGCTTGCCGAAAAAGCCCGGCACATAGGTGAACGCGAAGATCGTCGCCAGGTCGCACTCGCGCGCCTCGCGTTCGAGCGCTTCCACCATCAGCCGCCCCACGCCCGCGCCTTTGAACTCCGGCGCAACGGCGAGCGAACGCACCTCGCCCGCAATCGGCGTGTAGAAATGCAGCGCCGCGCAGCCGACAAGCTCGCCGCCAATCTCGGCCACCGTGAAGTCACGCACGCCTTCGGCCAGGTCCAGCTCGTTGCGCGGCAGCATAATGCCATTGTTGGCGTAGCTATTGATCAACCGCGCCATGGCGGAGATGTCCTGCATCCGGGCCTTCCGAATGGTCACCACCTTCGCCGCGTCAATCTCCATGGCAGCTTCTTCGTCGAGTGTAATGGTCTCGGCAATCATGGGCTAGACCTCCAACAACGTGCCGGTCGCTTCTCCGGCCAGAATCGCGGACAGCACCTGAGGCCGCGCCCCTCCCACAAT
Source organism: uncultured Solibacteraceae bacterium (assembly GCA_964449665.1). Lineage (GTDB taxonomy): Bacteria > Acidobacteriota > Terriglobia > Bryobacterales > Bryobacteraceae > JAFLBB01. Next base: position 868 of record CAYUZM010000524.1, on the reverse strand, counting down.
ATGCACGTGCCCGACGCCGGAATCCAGCGCCGCCGTGGCCGCCTCGAGCTTGGCCTGCATGCCGCCCGAAGCCACTCCGGATGCAACCAACTCCGCGCATCCCGCCTTATTCAAACGCGGAATCAACGCCTTGTTTTGGTCCAACACGCCTTCCACATCGGTCAAAAAAACCAGCCGCGACGCCCGGAACCCGCCCGCGCACGCCACCGCCATCTGATCGGCGTTCACGTTATAAATATTCCCCGCGCGGTCGCCCGCCACACACGCCACCACGGGCAAATAACCCGCTCCCGTCAGCGTCTCCAAAATGCCGCCGTTCGACCGCACCACGCGGCCCACCGCGCCCAGCTTCGGGTCCATCTGTTCGGCTTCGGCCAACAGCGCGTCAATGCCGCTCAGCCCCACCGCCATCGCGCCCGCTTCCACCAGCGACGCCACCAGTCCGTGATTCACCGAGCCGGCAAAAATCTTCAACAGCGCGTCCACCACTTCCGGCGTGGTCACGCGCAGCCCGTTCACGAATTGCGATTCCACGCCGCGCTCGGCGAGGTAGCGCGTCATCTGCTTACCGCCGCCGTGCACCACAGTCAGATGCGCACCGGTCTTGGAAAGTTGCGCGATTTCCCGCGACAACCGCTTGCGCGACTCCGCCTCGTCCAGCAGCGTTCCGCCCAGCTTCACTAAAATGCGTTCGTTCGCCGCCACTACAGCAGGCCCTCCGTCTCGTCGTAGCCCAGAATCAGGTTCATGTTCTGCACCGCCTGGCCCGCCGCGCCCTTCACCAGGTTGTCGATCGCCGACACCACCACCCCGCCCCCCGTCGCCGCGTCCAGCGTCACGCCGATGTCGCAGAAGTTCGTGCTTTGCA
>CAYUZM010000523.1:0-4831 GCA_964449665.1 uncultured Solibacteraceae bacterium | reverse complement strand
GGACTTCAGCGGGGGATTGCGGATTGGCGGTCCAGCCCGGTGGACCTGACGGATTGAAGGGTCCGAGTCCACGAACTTGCGCTAGGCTGTCGTCGAAGCCGGGCGTAGAATAGCGGGCGCCACCGACACCCAACATCGCGATCTGATTTGTCTGTGGACGCGTCGTTCTAGAGAGCAGGTAGTAGACCGTCGCCGATGGCGCATAGGAAATGGTCTTGGAGTCGACGACGTAGCGTTCATTCGAATCGAGCAGTGCCTCGAATGCCACCAAGTTGAGTTTGCCATCCGGAATTATCACGAGTCGCTTACCTTGGCCCAGCATTGCCACTGGCTGAAGCAAAAGTTGGTAGAGGGCTCTCGCCTCAACCCGGCCGTCTCTCTTGCTGTGGACCGCTGCACGATGCGATTCCACGGCGTACTCGATCTCTCGACGGCTGTTCAATTCGTAATGCGCAGTGTGATCCCGGCTGATGGCAAGCGCGAATGATCGTGCAGGACCAAGTACGTACTCGATCACCAATTCGTCCTTTGCTAGCCGAGATTGCAATTGCTGCAAAGGGACTGGGGTAGCCTGTGGGACTGCTAGCGAATCCCCGGTTGCTGCCGAGAGCCGGAATGACCGCTGTTCCTGTTCCCACAGTCGGTCAAGAAGGCGGCTCCGCCGGATCGGATCGTGTTCAGTGGACAACTCCCGTTGCAAGCTGGCGACCTTGCGGGCGGGTAGCGGGTCCCACGACGAGGAGTTAAAGGGTGCACCCTCGGATCCTCGAAGCAAATCCACGAGCCCGCGGGCCTTAGCCGATTCCAGGATCTGGAAAGCTTTTCCAAAGTCGTGTAACTCAAGGAGTGCGAGCTCGAAATGGCCCTGGAACACGCGCCCCATCGTGCCTATCAGCGTGTTCTTCTGCCGCGCATGTGGCAAGTCTCCCAGAAGAGCGCCCACAAGATCCGTGGCTTGAGCGTATGTCGCTTCAGATCTACTGAAGTTGCCATTGCCAGCCTCAATCTCCGCGAGAACTGCCATCATCTGCGGAAGGTGGTAGAGATCACGGGCATGTCGGGCTGCTGCGATGCTGCGCTCGGCGTAAACTACCGCCATGCTCGTCTTGCCGGTGTCCCGCAGCAGGGATGCGAGCGTGCTGCTGGCATCCGCTTCGATCCGGTCCAAGCCGGCGCTCTGCGCCACTTCGGCGGCTGCGATCAGCCACGCCTCTGCTTCATCATGCTTCCCCCTTACCGCCGAAAGCTCACCGAGCACTGCCAGCGTTCGCGCCTCGCGCACCTTGAGACCTTTCTCGCGTGCCTCCTTCAGCCCTTCATGAAGCATGCGAAGACCTTCGTCTGCGCGCTCTGTAGCGGCGAGCAAGCGAGCCTTGCCTATGTGAGCAGTGAAAGGAAAATATGCGCGAGGAGTGGAAGCGGAAAGACTGAGCGCTTTGTCAAAGAACCGGATAGCGTCCGCAGTGCGCCCAAACTTGGCGAGGCCCTCGCCCAGCGCCGTACGGTATCGTATCTGTGCCGCGACATCGCCGGAGAGTTCTGCCTTCAAGAGCGCTCCAGAGACGAGTCTTAGGGCAACGAAAATATGGCCGTTCAAAAAGGCAATCGTCCCAAGCTCGCCCTCCGCCCTCGCCTGCCAGCGTTCTAGACCTTGGTTCGAAGCTAACTGCAAAGCTTCTTCCCAAGTGGCCTGAGCGGCGGGCAGGTTGAATTGAAATTCGATATCGCCCTTGATCGCGAGGAGTTCGATACGCAGTTCAAAGTCCTTCTGTGCCCTATCTGAAGTCAGCATGGAAGCGACCTCCTCAGCCGCTGCCGGAAGCGACATGCCTTCGATGTTTCCGCGGATGTGTGCCGCTTTGGCAAACAGGGCGATTGCGTCGTCCCCAGGAAGCCCGGAATCTTCGAGCCGTTCAAGAGCGAGGGCGGCCTCGGTCCAATTGTTGAGCCAGGCCAATCGTCTTGCTTCTTGTATGGTGGCCTCCCGCGGTGACGCGGGGTCGGCGAACGGCTGCGGCGTGGCAAGAAGGAGGATTCCGGCCGCGAACAAAGAGAGACGCCGATTGTCCTGACCGAACAGCATCTGGAACTTCCTGTCGACTCTCAGGAGAACTCCCGTAATTTTATCGAATTTGTCGAAGGCACAAGCCGTGTGTCGAGGCCCGGCAGGCGGGCGACTTCGTTGCCGACGGAGGGAATAGTGTGAAGTTCGCACGCGAATTGCCTCCTGTCATTCGAGCAAAAGTGGATATGAATTCCATGGTGTCCGCGCTCGTCGAATTTGCAGCTCGTACCGTCCTGGAGTCAAGCCTGAAAGATCAAACGTGATGGGCAGCACTTGTACGAAGTCCTGGAGCTTCGAAGTCCCCGTCGCTGTGCGTATGGGTTGGCCGGACGGGCTGATCAAAGCAACGTCGTACACCCCGTCCTCGCTACCGATCGGCAATTGGATCGATAGAAGCAGTTGCTCTCGGGTAAGCCGGGGAGGATCTCCATCCGCTCGTCCGCTTGGAGTATCGCTTCTGGAATCACCGCTCATTCTTAGGTCGAGAACTCGGGGGACCGCTTGTCCAGTGGATATCGGCACGCGAGCCACCGTCGTCGGAGGTGTCGCGGGGATCCCGCTCGGGAAGTTCCATGTTCGGGAGATGGCTACCGCGACGAGCAGGACCGCTGCCGCGGAAGCGAGTACATACGCGGCCCGGATGCCCCTCTTGTAAACCGCTCGGTATCGCGAGTACTCAATGAAACAGGGTGAGCATGTGGCTATGTGATCTGTAAGGTCGCCAGATTCTTCGAGTGACAGACGGCGTCGCGCCAAGCGATTCAACGTTTCTGAAGCCGGACAGCCCTCCCTCCGGGGGTTGGCAAACTCGCTACGCGCAACCGCATCGGCAGCCTTCAAAAGATCCCTCTCCTGGCGCCGCGAAAGAAACCTATCCGGTTCGTTCATTTCCATGGCTCGGACTCCTCTCCGCCCGCCCGCCGCCTCGCCTGGGTTACGAGCAATTCGTCGTGTGCTTGGCGTACGCCGTAATAGAACCGCAACTTAGCCTGTTTCTCGGTGAGCGCGAGCCGACGGCCAATCTGCTTCCAGGAGTAGTCAAGCTGGCGGTAGTGCAGAATGCTCCGCACCGGATGAGACATGAAGGGCAGAAGGGACTGCAAGGCGAGGCGATCCTCAATGACTTTGGTCCAATCTGGAGCGTAGGGTCGATGATTCGTTTCAAGGTCCTGTGCCCCCCCGACGTAGGTGAGGCGTCCATCCCGGGCTGCCAGGGTCTTCACCCGCAGTATCACGGCTGTTCTGAAATATCCGTTCAGATTCCGGCCGACTTCGGCGTCCGCTTGCAACCGGTTCGACACGTCAGCCGCAACGCCCTCGACGATCTCTGGGGTGCGTGGACCGTCGTTCAGTTGCTTCCTGACAAGCCAGAAAGCCCAAGACCAGCTTTCCCTTGCAGCCTCCAACACCCGCTGATCGATCTCGAGCTCGCGGGCACACACCCAGAACGGCGGCACCGCGTCGGGGCCTGAGCTACAACGGTCGTTTGGACCAGCTCTTGCCATCGCACTTCCCAGCCGACGATCCGTCGCCGACGTGCTCTAGAAGGCAGAGCCAGCTTCGGCGACACTACCCTCTATTAAGACAACATTTGAGCGGAGCAAAAAGTCTCAAAAATAGGTTGGCGCTTCGTTCGCGGAATTTGTAGAGGGCCGCGCGATTGCAAAATGTCGGCCTAAGGTTGCCAAACGATCAGCTTGTATCGATAAACGCTGAAGCAGCAACGCGGGATCTATCGCTCAAAAAGGCCCCGGGTTCGGGCCGACCGGCAGGGCCAAAGGTCCGAGTCGGTATTTTCGCCCAACTGGATTGCTTCCTGTTTGCCGACCATACACCCGTGGCCGCTTCTGGCTCATTGCGTTTGGTACTGCAGCCGTCTGCTGCAATCCAGGATCCTCGCCTGACCACTGACGCCCTGATCAGTGTCCTGCCCGAGGTCGCAGCTCGGTTTATGGGGTGACCGAGCGCGGCCGACGAGCCAGCGCACAACGAGCGTTTTTATGAGCTCATGTCACCGGCAATGTCGAACTGGCGGTTTGCTCCGAGCCACATTGAACCGCCTTCCGGTCCGGCACGAAGACTGGGATTAATAAGCTCCATCCCGGCACTTTGACAAAGCAACTGTACGCAGTGTAAGCTGACGATGAGTATGGAAAAACTAGGCGACAAAATTCGTTCGCTCCGAGACCAGCACGACTTGTCGTTGCGGGAGTTCGCACGCAAACTCGGCGACGTTACCGCCGCCCACATTTCGGACATTGAGAAGGGCCGCCGAAACCCATCACCCGACCTCCTTTCGAAAATGGCCAGGGTGCTGATGGTTCCCGTTGAGGATCTGGAGAAGCTCGGCGCGGGTCTCCCGATCGAGGAACTCCGCGACGCAGTCCGCCGCGAACCTGCTCTCGGGTTTGCCCTCAGGAAAGTCGCCGAACAGGGGATCAGCGCCGAGGAGCTTCTGAACTTTACGCGCACTCGAAAGGGAGGCTCTGACAAGAAGGGATGAGAACGTACCGCTCCGCAAAAGGCCCCTTCCAGGAGGCCGTCCACTATGAGGATCGCGACGTAGAGAAGATCGTCCTCGAAGAGCTCGCCCGGGTGCAGTTACTACCTTCGGAGCCAGCACCGATCCGCGTGGACCGGTTCATTGAAAAGCGGTTCAAGGTGCAGATTGAGTCGCTCGAGATGAAAGACGGCGTACTCGGGTTCTCCGAGTTCGGGTCGAACGGGGTCCAGGCGGTGTACGTTGCCAAGTCGCTCGACGACCAC
>CAYUZM010000522.1:0-4835 GCA_964449665.1 uncultured Solibacteraceae bacterium | reverse complement strand
GGTTGGTGGCCGACGGGGGAGCGGCGGGTGCCGGGGATGGCGTTAAAGAGGGTGGACTGGCCGACGTTGGGCCGTCCGACGACGACGATCGTGGGCAAGGGTAGGTTTTCGGACATGGTGCTGGTCTTTAGGAGTGTACTCACTCCATGAGAACATGGCGGCGTGGGCAAGCGCGCGGGTTTGACGTATCGCTATGAATCGAAAGCGGGGCCATATGTGGCCGCGCTGGAGCGAGCGGGGTTTGAGGTGGTACGGATCACGCCGGATGCGCCGCGCGGGCTGGAAGGGCTGGACGCGCTGGTGGTGAGCGGCGGAACCGATATCGAAGCGGCGCGGTATGGGCAGTTGGCCGAGGCGCAGACGCAGGAGCCGGATGTGGAACGCGATGAGCTGGAGGCCGGGTTGTTGCGCGAGGCGATTGCGGCGGATCTGCCGGTGTTGTGCATTTGCCGCGGGATGCAGATGTTGAATGTGGTGCTCGGCGGGGATTTGGCGCAGCACGTGCAGGATCATCCGCGCACGCGAGGCTACGACGAAGATGTGCATGAAGTGGCCGTGCATGCGGGGACGAAGCTGGCGGAGGTGTTGGGATGCGAGCGCAAGCAGGTGAATTCGCGGCATCACCAGGCGGTGAAGCGGGTGGGCGAAGGGCTGCGGGTGAGCGCGGTGGCCGGGGATGGCGTGGTGGAGGGGATCGAGCTGCCGGAGGCGCGGTTTGTGCTGGGCGTGCAGTGGCATCCAGAGGATCGGGTGGGGCGCGATGGGGCGGATGCTTCGCTGTTCTCTTCGTTGTTGCAAGCCTGCCGGTAGCGCGGGGGCAGTTTCTCGATTTGACGACGACGGCCGATGGCGGGCAGTTGTATTTTTCGACGGTGTTCCGGCAGAAGGGCACGGCTCAGGGCGGCACGCCGAAGATCATGCGTTGGGAGCGCGGGCGCGGGTTCGAGTGGTTTGCGGAGCGGGAGCGGGTGTACCCGAGCGGTGGTGGGAACGTAAGCAACTACTACATGCTGCGGCGGCCGCAGGTGTCGGCGGATGGGCGCGTGGTGGCGTATGAGGCGACGCGCGAGTGCGTGGGCGGGAGCTCGTGTTTGTTTGTGCCGCGCGTGCAGGCGGATTACCAGGGTGGCGTGGTGCGAACGGTGCAGGGGAATGTGTGGTTGAGTCCGGACGGGAGACATGCGGTGGAGCGGAGGGATGAGCTGCCCGGCCAGCCTTCGACTTTCTACTTCCGCGATCTGGGAACGGGAACCGAGCGCGGCATGGGCGGCGTAGGGCAAGGACCGTTCACGTTCACCGCGCGGGGAGAACTGCTTGTGCGGCAGAGCAACCGGTGGCGGCTGCTGGATGAACGGAGTGTGGTGCGGGAGTATCCGGAGCTGGACGGCGTAACCGGATGCCGGATTGCGCTAAATGGAACGGGGCCTTATTGCGGAGAAGCTCTGATCGGGTTGACCGATGCGGGTTGGAGGCTGCTGTTACAGGACGGGGAACTTTCGCTGCATTCGGGCTGGAGCCCGAGGCGGATCGCGATCGGAGTAACGAACGCCACCATCTCCGGATATGGGAATGTCATTTACTATTCGACGACCGACAACCGCCTGGTTCGATTCAACACTGCAGACGAAACGACGGAGGAGTTAGCGGGCCCTACGCCGGTACTCGGAGTCTGGCGGGGAGGAATGGCACCGGGCGCATTGAACTTCGTGGAAGGCACTGACACGCGCGATGTCTGGCTAAACGGCAAAGCGGTGGATGTAGCTGGAGAGGGGCGGTTTCTCGTACCCCTGGATGTTGCTTTGGGTCCAGCCACGCTGACGGGATTCAGCGCAACATCGCCGTTCGAATTCCTTCCGCTGGTGCGGGAGGCGAAGGCGAGCGATCCGGAGTTCCTTCAGTTCGGCACGCATGTGCCGGGGCCGTATGGGCCGGTGATGGCGAATGAGGACTTCAGCGCGGTGGTGGACCACGCGGCACCGGGGGCGATTGTGCACTTCTACCTGACGGGGTTGGGTGGAGCGAAGCCGGCGTGCACGGTGCGGTTTTTGCAGGAGACGCCGCGGCCGGCCGCGACGTTATATATAGGTCCGGCGCCGGGCATTGCGGGGGTGGATCAGTTCACGATGCGCGTGCCGGTGGATGCGCCGGAGTACTTTGTGTTGAGTTGTGGGGCGGATGCGCGGGCACAGGTGTTTGTGCCCACGCGGTGAGGATGGAACCGAAGATCTGGCGTTGGCGTCTATGTGCTAGCCTGATAATGCACATTTTTCGCAAGGAGTTCTCCGCTTCCATGTCTCGCGTCTCTCGTCTGTGTATCGTTGCGTCTCTGTTTCTGGCCGTGGGGGCCGCACAGGCGCAGTCCAAGGTGGCCATCATCAACCTGCAAAAGGCTTTGCTCGACACGGCCGAAATGAAGAAGGCGCAGGCCGAGATGGAAGCGCGCTACAAGCCGCGCCAGGACGCCATCGACAAGTTGCAGCGCGACGGCGCCGAACTTCAGCGCAACCTGCAGACGAACGCGGGCAAACTACAGCCCGCCGCCGAACAGGAGATGGGCGTGCGATTCCAGCGCGTGCAGATTGAGCTGAAGCGGCAGACCGAAGACTTGCAGGCCGATGTCGAGCGCGACCGTAACGACATTCTGCAGCGCGGCGGGCAGCGCATTCAGGAAGTGATCAAGAAGGTGGCCGAAGCGCAGGGCGTGGATATCGTCGTCGATTCGGGCAACACTCTCTACTTCAAACCCACGTTGGATGTGACGCCGGCCGTTACCACCGAGTACGACAAGACCTATCCTGTGAAGTAGGAGGTCTTTTATGACCGACTACATGAGCGACTACGGCGCCGAAGACGAGCGCCGCGCGGAGATACGCCGCAAAATCGCGCTGGTGGGGCTTGCCATCTTTGCGGGAATTTTTGTCTGGTGGATGTTCTTGCGCAACTGGAGCGAAGAGCGGACACTGAACGAGTTTTTGGACGCGCTGAAGACGAAGAACTTTCAGAAGGCTTATGCGATGTGGGGCTGCACGAGCCGCACGCCGTGCGAAGGCTATCCGTATCCGAAGTTCCTGGAAGATTGGGGACCGGAGGGACGCTATCGCGACGCCGCGCAGGGCACGATCACGCGCAGCGGGCACACGGGCAGTTCGGCCCGGAAGTTCCTGCTGAAGTTCAAGCCGCCGGACGATTGTCCGGGGAGCATCATCCGGGTATTGCGGACAGAGGGCGGGGACCTGACGCTGATCGTGAACCGGGAAGACGGCGTGATTGGATTTTCGCCGTGGCCGGTGTGCGATCCGCGGGTGAACCTGGCCGAACCGCAACGCGTCAACATGGGGAACTAATCGGCGGGGGGGAACTAATCGGCGCGGCTCGTTGTCTAACGGGCAATGGGGCACGTTCGAGCGGTGGCCGTGCTGGCCGGCCTGGGTATGGCTGCCTACTGGGCGGGCGAAGCGGCGGACGTTCGCATTCCGAAGACCTTTGGCTGGACGGCGGCGCTTGTATTGGGCGCCGAGTATGTGTGGCTCGCCTTTGTGATGTCGTTTGGGGCGATGGCGGGGGCGCAGTTGGTGTGGGAGCGGCAGCGGAAGCCGGGGTGGTGGAAGCGGGCGGTTTTATTGGCCGCGGCGGCGGCGGCGCTGGTTCCGATCGGGATGGGCGTGGGGCACCGTTCGATGACGGGCGTGGTGGCGGCGCTGGCGGTGGCGGTGGGGTTGTGGAACGGGCTGGGCAAACACCACGTTGACCGGTCGGCCGGAATGGGCAACATCGTTCCGGCGATGATTGTGGCGTTGTGTTTGCAGTTGGGCGTGGCGGCGCTGGTGGGGGAGAGGTTAGCGGCGGCGGCGGTGCTGGCGGGGTTCGGCACGTGGATGTTCCTATGGGGGCGCAAGCGGAAGGGCTGGGTGCGCACGAAGCGAGAGGCGGAGCGATGGCCGGTGGGCATGCGCGTGGCGGCATCGCTGGCGGCGTCGATTCTGTTGTGCGCGATTGCGGTGGTTCACTATTCGGGCTCGCCGTTGCAGGCGGGAAAGCCGGGCGCGGCGGAGAAGGCGGGGCCGAAGCCCGAAACCGCGGAGCCTCAGGAGCTGGGAGGCGAGGCGGGCGGCGGCGATTGGCCGGGCGTGGTGGTGTATCCGGAAGTGGAGCAGCATACGATTCTGTTGCCGCCTTTGCCAAATCTGCGCAAGGACCCGTTTGCGCGGCGGCAGGCGCCGCCCGAGCCGGTGAGCATTCCGTTCTTCGGCGCGTATTGGTATTTCCGGAAGCCGCATACGCGTCCGCCGAACGGTTCGCCGGTGATGCGCGGCACGCCGGAGAAGCTGCGGTTCCTCACCTGGGACGGGCGGCCGATTCAGATGGAGGCGCGGCAGAACCTGTCGACGTTTGTCGAGCTGGGCGGATGCAAGGCGATTCAGGTGGTGATTCGCAACGCCGACAAGTATCCGGGCACGGTTTGGATTCGCATGTATCTTGCCGATACGGTGAAGCTGGTGGAGTGGGACCTGGGCGAGCAGGCGGTGACGTCGTCGTCGCGGTGGAGGCCGGGTGGCGAGGATGAAGCGTACGAGGAGACGCTCACCTACGACCTGAGCGAGGCGCGGGCGATGAGCCGGTTCGACGAATTTCGCATTGTGTACCGCATGAAGGATCTGCGCTGGGGGCGGAGCGCGAAGGTGGGCATCCGGAAGTTTGTGCTGGTGCCGCGAACGGGGCTGAGCGGTCCGGTGTAGCGGCGGGTTATTTTGATTTCTCGCGCAGGTTCAAATGGGCGCGGGCGACCATGTGCATTTAGCCGGCGGCGGGTTCGTATTTGGGGTCGGCGGGGAGGG
>CAYUZM010000521.1:0-4840 GCA_964449665.1 uncultured Solibacteraceae bacterium | reverse complement strand
GCCTTGCAGAAGAAGTGGCCTCTGTACCTGTCGACGAAGAACACGATCTTGAAGACTCTGCGTCTGCGTGCTATCCATTTGTCACGTTGGGAGAGGTCATTGCACTATGGAAGTTGAGTGACTGGTTTGGTGAACCTAGTAATGGAAATGTGCCAGTGATTCGTCGAGGGTACTCCCGTAAAGATAGCAGTGGCGATGCGTTGGAGGAGTTTTCAGACGCAAACGGAGTGCTTTTAGGGGCCACGCGCGTGAATGGAGTGCTGCGCGACTATCTTCAAGATAGATTGTTCAGATACAGTCTCGATGACCTCGAGTTTTGTGAACACGAGGATGGTTTTGGTAGCCCAGTGGTCCACCGATTCGGCGACAGCATAGTAGTCCGTGGAAAGCATGTCAAGACGCACGTTCTGATTAGCCGAATGCCAGGCAAAGACAAACGGGTTGTTACGATGATCGCTGCAAATAGCGGAAGAGCAATTGAGCGAATGGCGACGTTACTTACGAATGAAGAGGAAATATCTCAGCTTCTTAACGATCATCGAGTCAAAGAGCTGGGAGATCCATTGCCCCCGGTCTTTCAGTTGCTTTTCGAAGTCGATGTCTACGATAGAGATAGCAGGCAGGAAAGTACAACCTAATAAAGGCGTGGGCACCTACTGATCTTCGCCCACTATAGCGGAGGGTGTCATGGACTTCCGAACCTGTCAATCTAGGCTCCCAGGCCTGCTGAAGGACCACGCCGGTTTGTGAGGGTCAATAAGAATATAGGCGCCTCTTCGAGTGAAGTCCGTAAGATAGTTCTCGGACAGAAATCGGCCTCTCGTAAACACCATACTGTTTTGGCAGCGGCCCTCGTCAAGCGGATGGAAGTCTAAGTTCCTTGCCGCCATTTAGGGCTGAACAGTGATTTGTATTTTACATCGAATTCAACATATCACGTCCATTGTCAATACATTCGGTAGCTTACACGTGGTTGACTAAGACTGCTATTCTGCGTCACCTGGCATTGCGGCCGGGTCGCTTCCGTTGTTCGCGGTTCAATCACTAAAACTCAAACCGCAAACTCAGCTGAATCTGCCGCCCCGTCCCGATCGTCGAATTCACTCTTCCAAAATCGCCCCGCCCGCGCACCGAAGCCGGCGCGCCAAAATTCGCACGGTTTGGCACGTTATAGAAATCGCTCCGGAACTGCAAGCCATACCGCTCGGTTAACGTCCAACGCTTCGTCACCGACGCATCGATGCCCACATACCCCGGCCCAAAGCCCAGGTTCCGCGCGGCATTTCCGAAATTCCCCGTCCCCGGCGCCGAGAAGCACGACGTATTGAAGTACTGATTAATAAATTCGTTCCGCGAGCGCCCGCTCTCCAAGATCGGACTGCAGCTCAAATTGGGCCGCTGCGAGGCCGAAAACGTGTTCGTCGTATTCGTCAACTCGATGGACCCCCACGGTGCGCCCGTGCGAAACTCCGCCACCGCGCCAATCGCCCAGCCGCCCACAATCGCATTGGCCACCGGGTTCGCAATCGCCAGCCGCCGCCCCTTGCCCACGGGAATCTCATACACGCTGCTCGCAATCAGACGATGCCGCAGATCGTTTCCGGAATAGCTCTTGTCGAGGGCGCGCAGTTCCATGTGCGTATAGCCGTTCCCCTCGCCGCCGGCCACTTCGTTGTTCGCCTCCACATCGTCCAGGAACTTCGACCACGTGTAATTCGCCAAAAAGTTCAACCCGTTCGAATAGCGCTTCTCCATCTTCACGTTCAACGCGTGATAGGTCGAGTTGCCCCACGGCGGCGAAAGCAGCGTCACGTTGTTGAAGTGCGGAAACGGCCGCGCCGTCTGCGCCTGCGCCGCCGGACCGCGTCCATTCACCAGCGGTATCTGGTTCACGTTCAGGCTCTGCCCTCCCAGCTTGTGGCTCAAATTCGCAATGTAGGCGGCCTCAAACAACAGGTTGCCGAACAGCTCCTTCTGAATCGTGAAGTTGTACTGATGCGAATACGGGCTCACATGGTCCTGTTGCAGGAAGTCCGGCGCAAACCGCGGCGCCTGTCCCACCGCCACAGCGCCAAAGCCCGGACCCAGCGGCTCTCGCGCAATCGCCGGCATGCCCGCGCTCAAGGCAAACGCGCGCGTGAACCCGCCATCGCTCGACGTAAAATTCCCGTTCAGGCTGAATCCGGCAATCAGCGGATTCGCCACCGCGCCCGCATACGCGCCGCTGTACACCAGCGCATAACCGCCGCGCACCACGGTCCCCTTCGGTGCCTTGTAAGCAAAGCCGAACCGCGGGCTGAAGTTGTTCTTATCGAAATCGTGCGCATACTTCGATCGTCCGTCGCGGCCCGAGAACACAATCACGCCCGGCCTTCCCGACACCGGATTAATTGGCTCGAATGCAAATCCGCTCTGCCGGTTGTCCTCTTTCTCCCAACGCGGCGTGTCCAGCTCCCACCGCAGGCCGATATTTAAGGTCAGGTTCTTTGATACCTTCCAGTCGTCCTGCACGAACATCCCGAAGTAATCCGTGCGCGCCACCAGCGTGTCCGTCTGGTTGAAGCCCGCGCCCGTCACGTGCCCCAACAAGAGCGAAGCCATGCCGCTTCCCGTCGCCCGGTCGCTGAAGCTAAACGTGCCGTTCGTCGTCTGCCGGAAAACGTCCTTGTTCCCCGAATAACGCCACTCGCCGCCAAACTTCACCGAATGGTTGCCCCGGATCACCGTCAGGTTGTTCACCCATTGATGCGTCAAAATCGGGTCCTGAATTCGCTCCACCGGCGTCGTGCCCAGATTGCTCTGCCCGGTCGGAACCATCTGCGCGAAATCGTCGGCCGAAACACCTTTGATACCCAACTCGCCGTTCTTCTTGCTGTCGGTCCCAAGCGACCGGTTGATGAACCGCCGCGTGGCGTAGTTATAACGGAACTCGTTGAGGAACGTCGCCGAGAACGAGTGAATCCAAGTCGCCACCACGTTGTGAATGCGGTGGTCGCGCGGACCGCCGCGAATGTCGGCAAACGCATTCGGGTAGATGTTCGAAAGTTGCTGCGGCGCCTTGATAATCGAGTACCGTCCGCTGATCCGGTCTGCCGTGCCGATATTGTGATCGATCTTCAGCGTGCCCAGATCCTGCGTCAGTTTGTCGGACACGTTCACCACGTAGTTCGCCGCCGGAGCCAGCGCCGGGTTGCTCGTCACGTTCGGCGCCGGATACAACGCCGCAAACGCGCGCCCCACCGGATCGATCCGGCTCTGCGGAATGATGTTCCCCGCGAACTGCTGCCCGTTCAGCGGGTCCAGCAGCCGGAACGTGCCCGTGCGCGCCGAAAAATCGCCCTGCACCTCGGCCGGCCTCGGCACAATCGTGTTCGCCACCGTCGAACCGTCGCGCCGCCGCGCCCCTTCGTAGTTCATAAAGAAGAACGTCTTGTCGCGCCGGATCGGACCGCCAAACGACGCGCCGAAAATGTTGTATCGCAGCGGCGCTTTGTCCCTCGCGAAAAACGTCCGCGTATCCAACGCCTGGTTGCGCAAAAACTCATACGCCGCGCCGTGATATTCATTCCCGCCCGAACGCGTCGTCATCTGAATCAATCCGCCGCCCGTGCGCCCGAACTCCGCCGAATAGTTGCTCGCCTCGGCCTTGAACTCCTGCAGCGACTCCGCCGGCGGATTCAACTGCAACTGCGGCACGCCCAGCGTCGTGTTCTGCACGTTGCCGCCATCCAACTGCCAAATCTGGTTCTGGCTTCGCCCGCCCGCCATGCTGAACAACGGCACCTGCTCGGCGCCCGACTCCTCGCGAAACGCCACCATCCCCATCAGCTTCACCAAACCCGCCGTCCGCCGGCTCTCCAGCGGCATGTTCATCACCGTCGTGCGCTCGATAAACTGGCCCACCGACGACGTCTCGGATTCCAGCAACGGGACCGTCGCGTTCACCTGCACCGACTCGGTCACCGCGCCCACTTCCAGCGTGAAGTCCAAGCTGCGCGTCGTCGCGGTCTCCAGCACCACGCCCGACCGCACGGCTTTCTTGAACCCCTGCAACTCGCAGTCCACCTCATACTCGGCCGGAGGCAGGAAGGGAAATTGATACACGCCCGACTCGTTCGTCGCGGCATCGGAGACAACGCCCGTGGTCACGTTCCGCGCCGTCACTTTGGCGCCCGCCACCACCGCACCGGTGTTATCGGTCACCGTACCGGTCAACTTGGCCAGCGATTGCGCCCACACCTGGGCACACGCTGCCATCATTCCCATAAACAAAGCGAGACGTAGCATGTGGAAATTCTATACACTTCCGCGCCCGATGCCAATTCACCCGCAAAAGCCGGGGCTTTACTCCTATTTCACCCACACGACCACCGAGCCCGGATAGTAGCTCACCCCCGCCCTCCCCCCATTCCGCGACCCGCAGGCTGGGAGCAGGCAGACCCCCGCATCGGGGGCCTGCCGGAGCGAATCCGCGGGGCTAGGCCGGGCGACAGAGCCGGTCGGCGTTCGCCTCGTGGTGCGCGAGCTGCGTGGCGCCCACGAACTGCTTCCCGCACCGCGCGCATTGTGGCCGCACCTTCGCCGCTGGCGCGGGCGGCGGTACATCCTTGGTCGCAACCACTTGCGGGGCAGCCGTCGCCGCATGGCCGCGCTGTGGGGCTTTCGTAGTGGGCTTCGCGGCCCCAATCGCCTGATCCGCTCCTGCGACGCTCCAGAAGCGCCAGCCGTTGGCCGCCTGGCCGTTCATCACCGCACTGCCCGCAGCCGACGGGCTCTTGAACTCCTGCCCATCCGCCTGGCGGTAGCGGGGCTTCCCGTCCGCATTCCCGACCACCTCCAC
>CAYUZM010000520.1:0-4848 GCA_964449665.1 uncultured Solibacteraceae bacterium | reverse complement strand
ATGCGCGGCCAGCGCGCGGCACGTCTCACGTGACCCCGTCAACGTGCGGTGGCGCCCCATCGTTTCCAATTGCAGTGCGATCTGTGTGCCCGCTTCCGCGCCCAGCGTGGCGAGCGAACCCTTCATCGTATGCGCCGCTTCCATGACCCTGCCCGCATCATCGCGCGCGACGGCCTCTTCCAATTGGCACATCAGCGACGGGTACTCTTGGAGAAACAGTTGTGCGACTTCGCGGAGTAGGTCTTCGTCGCCCCCAACGCGATCCAATGCCAAACTCCGGTTGAACACGGCCAATTGCATCGGCCAATCCGTATTCGTTCCCTTGATCGCTTCCATCCTCACGTCTCTTCGTATCGGTAGCACAACGGCTTTGTGAGAGGTGCCTACGTAGAATTGTGTCGGATCTTCAGAGTTCATGCCTACTACTACTAGCAAGGCTAGTGTACCCCATGTTGTGGGGATTTCTCAGCACCTTTTGTATAGCCTATCTTTCATCCGCTCTGCGCCGCGCATAAATCATTTCATTTCTTTTATTTGAATGTTGCGAAATTCCACGCGTGTCCCGTGCCCCAAGAATCCCAGGTGCCCTGTCGTACGTTTGATACCAGGATGTTTCGCCAAAACTTGCGGGTCTTGAATGGTACTGAGGTTACCACTGGTAATCACCTGGCCGTTCAGCCTTACCTCGATTTGGCTTCCATTCGCCGTAATCTCTTCGTAGTTCCATTCGCCTACAGGCTTCAAATTGTCCTTCGTTGCCGCGAGCACGTCGTAGACCGAGCCATGGTGCTGCGCGGGCCGCAGTTTGCCCGCGTAGCGGGCGTCCTTGTGGTCCAGAATCTGGATCTCCATGCCCACATACGCCGCATCGCCCTCTTTCGGAGTGCGAATGCCTACGCCATTGTTGCCACCCGGCTCCATCCGGAATTCAAATCGCAAGACAAAGTTGGCGAACTCCCGTTCGGTGAGCAGGTTTCCACCGCCATCGGCAGGGCATACCAGTAAGCCGTTCTCCACGACGTAGCCGCGCCCCTTACCGCCCACCAGCATCCAGCCGTCGAGCGACTTGCCGTCGAACAGGGCACGGAACCCTGGGTCCGCCGCGACGGCGGTGGTTGCCAGCAGGAGAGGAAGTAGTATTTTCATCGCAAGGTCCTTTCGCTCAGTTCGTCTCCGGTCGCGGCAACGCGCCGGAGGAGGGGAGTATGGTGGGCCGCTTCAACACAGTCGCCCGCGCCGCACGTACCCCTTCCGGCATCCCTTCCATCATACGTTCCACGCGGGCCGTGATCTGCCGCACCACATCAGGATTTGCCGCCGCCACGTTGTAGCTTTCGTCCACGTCGCGCACGACGTCGTACAGTTCGGGGCGAATGGGGAGCGTCAACACCCCACCGGACGGCGGCGGGCTGTAGATGACGTGGTTGCGGCGCGCCAAGTGCAATTTCCAGCGCCCCCATCGGGCACATTGCAAATCCATTCCGTCGAAGATCAGCATGGGCTCCCGCTCGATCTCCTTCACCTTGCCGTTGAGAACCGAGGTCAAATCCACGCCGTCCAGTTTCACATCGGGCCGAGCTACGCCCGTGAGGTTGCAGACTGTGGGCATCAGATCCCAAATACCCGCCGGAGTGTCTATCACCTGTCCCTTGGCGATGCGGCCAGGCAGACGCGCCAGCATCGGCACTCTTTGGCCTCCTTCCCAGGTCATGCCTTTCCGGCCGCGCAGCCTGCCGGGCGAGCCCTGGAACCAAGGTCCGTTGTCGGAGGTGAAGACCACGAGCGTGTTTCGGTCCGCCCCGGTTCGCTTCAGCGCAGCGAGAATCTCGCCCACGCTCCAATCCAATTCCTGGACAACATCGCCGTAGATGCCTTGGGGCGACTTGCCCTGGAATCGCTTGCTGGCCCCCAACGGGATGTGCGGGTACGTGTGAGGCATGTAGAGAAAGAACGGCTTCCCCTTCGACTCCTCGATGAACCGTACCGCGCGCTCGGTGTAGCGAGGCGTCAGCTCCTCCAGGCCAACGTTTTCCTCCAGTACCTTGGTATCGTCCATCAGCCAACGCGGGCTCATGTCGTTCGAATAGGGGATGCCGAAGTAATGGTCGAATCCGCGAAATGTGGGCAGATAGGGCGCCAGATGTCCCAGGTGCCACTTGCCCACGCACTGCGTTGCATACCCCGCGCCCTTCAGCACATTGGCTATCGTGATCTCGGAAGTGGGCATGCCCTCCTTGTCACGCGGGAACAGAACAACCGGAACGCCCGCGCGTACGCAATAGCGCCCCGTCAACAACGCGGCCCGCGACGGAGAGCAAACCGGGTTGCCCGAATAGAAGTGGGTAAAGCGGGCCCCGTCGCGAGCGAGTGAATCGATGTTCGGCGTCGCGATCGGCGAGCCATAACAACCGACGTCACCGTAGCCGAGGTCGTCGCAAAGGATCACCACCACGTTGACCGGTTTTGCGCCCGATTGTGCCCACATCGCGGCCCCGCCGGCGGCGATCGATGAGGCGAGAAAGGTTCTTCGAGTGGACATCCGTCATATGCTAACACCGCCTCGCGGAGCTATTTGAGGATGCGGAAGAGGTTGGAGTAGTCGTCCGTCCATGTGCCCACGCCGGCGCGGGTCTTGGGATGAGCGGCGATGCCCGCGAACGGCTGTGCCTGGAAAGCCTCGGGGGTGTGGGCCATCACGACAAAGGTAGTGCCGAAACAGTCGCCCGACTCGTCCTCTTCGGTCTCCACCAGCATGGACGTCTTGCCGAGCTCGTCCGCAATGCGCGCCAGAACCGGTTCCAGGTCCAGATACTTGTTGGAAATGTGCATCACCAGATAACCGGTTGGATTCAAATGGCGGAAGTACAACTGAAACGCTTCCTTAGTCACCAGGTGCACCGGAATCGAATCGCCGGAAAAGGCGTCCATCATGAGCACGTCGAAGTTCTGCGGCGGCTGCCGCTCGAGCGAGAGCCGCCCGTCGCCCATAATGATCCGCTTCGTGGCGGGGCAGTCCGGGTAAAACGAGAATTCGGAGTTGGCGATCTTCGGCACCACCGGATTGATCTCGTAGAAGGTGATGTCGTCGCCCTTGCGCCCGAAGGCGGCCATCGTTCCCGCGCCCAATCCCAGGACGCCCACCTTTTGCGGCACGCCCTCTTTACGCACGCGCATCGCGCGGCCGATGCCCGTGTCGGCGCAATAGTAGGTCAGCAATTCGCGTCTGCGCGCCGGATGCATCCACTGCTCGCCGTGGTTGATCGCGCCGTGCAGCAGTGTGCGGTAATCTTCCCAGCCGCTTCCGTCTCCCGTTTGGCGGATACGGAGCGTGCCGTAGAAGTTGCGCGTCACCATCCGGTAACCCTTCACACTATCGCTCACACTGCGCCCCAGAAATACCCACAGACCGACCATCCCCGCCAGAAGCGCGAATGCCGGGAGCGTGCCGGCAGCCTGCCGCCAGGTATACCCAGGTTCCTCGATGGCGACGATGTAGGCGAGCAGTCCGCAGAAAGCGAGCGCGATCGGCAGCTCGAAATAGTTCGGGAACAGGTACGGCGCCACCACGCCGACAAACAGGCCGCCAATCGCCCCACCCACGCTCAAGGCCAGATAGAACGACGTCAAATAGCGTGGACTTGGTTTGCGCGCCGCCAACTCGCCGTGGCACACCATGCAGCAGATGAAGAAACCGGCCGCGAGCGCCGCAATCGTCCATTGCATCTTCAACTCCGTCGCATTGGACCACTGCAGATAGGCCATGCCGCCCAACCCGGGCGCCAGCAATACAAGGAAGATGTTCCGTTGATACCAGCCACGGGCGTCGAACGTGAGGATGAAGCTGAGCAGATAGAGGCTCAACGGCAGCACCCACAGAAACGGAATCGCGGCCACATCCTGCGACATATGGTTTGTGATGGCGAGCATGAGCATCGATGGGCAAGCCGCCAGCGCGATCCACAGCAGTTTCCTGGCAAACGACGGCGGCGCTTCTACTTCCGCCTCAACGGCCTCCACCGCGGCCACCGGCGCGCCTTCGCGGCCCTTCCACGCCAGCCACCCGCACAGGGCAACAAACAACACGTACCCCCCGGACCACGCGTAAGCCTGCATCCGGGTCGGCATATTGGGTTCGATCAGTGGCGGATAGCTCAACAAAGCCAGCATCGAACCCAGGTTTGAAAGCGCAAACAGACGGTACGGCATTGCCCCTTTCTCCGACCGCGAATACCAGGCCTGGAGCAGCGGCGATGTGGTCGACAACAGCATGTACGGCAGCCCCACCGTCGCGGCGAGCAGCAGGAGAATGCGAACCGTCGGATTCTCGGTACCCTGCGGCTTCCATGCCTCACCGGGAAGAATGGGCAGCGCGGCCAGGCTGAGCACCAGCAGGGCTATATGCAGAATGCCTTGTGTGCGCGGAGCGAGGCGCTTAATCAGCGAATGCGAATAGAAGTAACCTGCCAGAAGCCCAATCTGGAAGAACAGCATGCAGGTGGTCCACACGGCCGCTGTGCCGCCGAACCAGCTAAGAATGATCCTTGCGATGATCGGCTGAACCTGAAAGAGCAGAAACGCGCTCAGAAAAATGGCAGCCGCGTAGAGGAACATTCCCGATTACGGTAACACAGGGTGGCGCGGAACCGGCCCGAGCCGCGCCGGCACTCCTCCAGGCGGTTTCTACCGCCGTGCGGGCTCGATGTGAACCAGTGGAGTCGCGGCCAAATCCGGATCGACCGGCGGCAGTGTCTGCGGATCGCGCCAGCCATCCATCAGGGATACCTGGTGCACGCAACTCACCGTGCAGTGGGGCGCGCAGCCCTTTTCGGTCTGGTATTCGCGGCGGAT
>CAYUZM010000519.1:0-4857 GCA_964449665.1 uncultured Solibacteraceae bacterium | reverse complement strand
CGCCTTAGCCTCCTCACTTAACACTGGCGATTGCAACACACCCTTAGGTAACCGCCGTTCTCAGGCACTTCCTTCCAGTCGTCACACGCTTAGTAGGTCCCTCACACAGCTGCGCCAAACGACGAAAAGATATCTGAGACAACAATATCTGCGAAACAGTAGTCACAGAGGATGCCTACGACACACGGCTCTTAGTGGACTAGACGAAGCAGTACTTATCTAAACCATTTGGATATAGCGATCACTTCTCATGCCACACAGCGCATCAATCACTTCGTCGCAACACTGAGCGCCTCATTAGTCTCGGCATCTTTAATACCGTCACTGGGCACAACCATAAGGACATCGCGTCAATGATCTATAACTGTATATTCTCTCGCTTGCTCCTCCCGACGCTGGTCATACTAGCGTCGGCACACTCACTTTCAGCAACCACTTGGTACATTCGCGCCGATGGTGGCGATCGCTCCCAATGCAACGGCAAGGCAGACGCGCCGTACCTGGGAAGCGGCCAGAATCAGCCGTGTGCATTGAAGCACCCCTTCTATCTCTTCACAACTGATCCCCCGATAAATAAGTCCGCAGACACGCCGACATGGATCATATCCGGCGGCGACACGGTCATCCTCGACAACAGCGAGTTTCGCATTGGCTATAAAACAAACGATCAAAATGGCTACTGGAATTTCGTCGGCTGCCGAGGCAATCCATACAGCTGTCATAATCCACCTATACCGGCTGGCACAGTTGGATTTCCCACGAGAATCGTAGGGAAGAACTGGCAGTCGGGTTGCGCAGAGAAGGCCAAATTAACAGGCGGAATCGGAGTAACAGCAGTCCTCAATCTCAGTGGCGCAAAAAATGTCGTCGCCGAATGTATCGAGATCTCGGACTTCGCGCAATGTGGAACCGGCGCAATCGGCGTCGACGACTCCTGCGTAAGAGGGGGATTTCCCAAGAGCGACTATGCGTTGCGCGGTATCATGATGGATCTAGCGAGCGACGGAGTGCTGCTTCGCAATCTTGATATTCACGGAACCGCCCAGATGGGAATCCGCGGAAGAATCGGCGGAACCATCACCGCCGACAATATCCGCATCGCGGGGATTCAAGGTGGCGGATGGGACAATGATGACGGTGGGTATGTCTTCGGCACGGGAACTGTGATCATAAGGAATTCGCTGATCGAATGGTCCGGCTGTATGGAGGAATACCCGAGGCGCAGCCCTTTGCCTTACTATAAGTGCTTTGACCAAAGTCATGGCGGGTACGGTGATGGACTGGGACTCTTGATCGGCGAGGGTATGCGGGTCGAAATAGATCGTTCGACGTTCAGACACAATCTTCAAGACGGCGTTGATCTGCTATACGTCCATGGTGTGACACCAACTGCGACAGTCACCCGCTCACAGTCGTACGGCAATGGCGGCCAGCAGTGGAAACTCGGCCCTTTCAATAAAGTCACATTCCAAAACAACTTAACCATTGCAAACTGCCGTCGGTTCGCCGACCCTTTTCCCGGGGCACCAGAAACATACAACCAGATCGTGACAGACCATTGCCGTGCTTTCGATGGCGTTGCCGTTACCGTGGCGAACCATAGCACGGTAAATTGGTTCAATAACACGACGGTGGGATATACATCGACGATGCATGACATCATTTGCACAAAGACTATTGATACGTTCAAAGTGTCAGGCAGAGGCGGAGCGACGCCTGAGGATCCCTTGCTCGGAATCGACGGAATTAGGCGGTCCTTCGAATTGAGTCAAGTTCCGAATCCACTCGACGTAAATGGACTGAAGGTGAACAACACCAAGAAGTCATTTGGTACCATGGGCGTCGATTCCGGCAAGCAATGGTACTGGATACCTGGCACGAGGACGATCGTACAAGATCCCAGCGAGCCAACACTTGCCGTGAGCGATATCTTGACAGTTCAATATACAGTGCCCGGCTCGTGTCAGAATACAAAGTTCAACTACGCCAACAATATCTTTCGCGCGTACACGCGTCTCGATACGGGACGCAAGCCGGTGGCGTTCTTCACCATCGATCTTGACCAGAAGAAGCTTTTCGATCAATCGATGCGCCAAAACAATTTGTTCTGCGGCTCGGTGAAGCCTGTTCTTTACCCGAGTGAGACCTATCTGCAGGATTGTCCTGGAAACTGGTTGAACGTGGAATCGTGGCCCTTTAATAGGGAGAGCGACCTTGACACACTGGACCTGCGTCTTTCTCCAGTCAGCGTGGCGCGCGACACAGGAATCAGTATTCCCACAGTACAAGATGATTACGATGGCGTGCCGCGGTACTATGGTGTGGGGCCTGATATTGGCGCATATGAAGTCGCTCCGCTTAACCAGCTTGGTAGTGTCGCGATCGGACTGCAGCTACAACCCGCGACATCGAGCGCTAAGGCCTCTGCGAGGCTAACGTGGTCTCAGGCCGCTTCAGCGACATACTACGTCATTCAACGGCGCAACTATAGTGAGCCGGGTCGCTTTGTGGAGCTAGGGCAAGTTGCTACGCCTGGCTATTCCGATTCGAGAATTGTCGTTGGGCGGAGCTATTGCTACCGTGTGCAGCCGAACAACGCAATCAATTCCGGCAATTGGAGCCCTGAAGTCTGCATCGCCACAAATACTGGAGCAATAATCGAGCCGTGACAAAAAGCTCCCAATGAGTGACCTATTCGGAGAGAATGGGCCTACCTGTTAGTTGTCGACGCCGACATTTGAGCCCGCTCGTTATCGACGGTTTCGTAGTGTCAATCAGCTTGGGCTGAACGCTGCACTGATCCCACGCAACGCGTGTTCGCTCCTCGTGAACACGCCATCGAACATGACCGCAGGGCGCCGAAATATTTCGGCGCCCTGCGGACGTCTAGCGTACACAGGCTTGCCGCGCTTGATCACCAACGGCCCAGCTGCGTCAGAGCCTGGGCGCATAAGGGTAGGTCGCCCCGATAGTGACGTTCAAGTGCCCATCAATATACCCCAATTCGACATTTGGAGTATCCTCAGGCCCAATTCAAGGGGCCAGATTCATTGGGCTTCAGGATACGGTGAAGAATAGTATCGGCAGGGTAACCAGAATCCAGAGAAATGGTGGAGGAGGAAGAAGAATGATTGGGTCATCCATAAAGTAGCTCCTTAG
The DNA here is from genome assembly GCA_964449665.1 of uncultured Solibacteraceae bacterium. Lineage (GTDB taxonomy): Bacteria > Acidobacteriota > Terriglobia > Bryobacterales > Bryobacteraceae > JAFLBB01. Next base: position 1,698 of record CAYUZM010000519.1, on the reverse strand, counting down.
TGTTGGCACTAAAGCTACTAGTCTCACGAAGTCCACTTTCTCTCACGGGAAGTTGTTGAGCATCACATAGTATTGCGGCTCAGAGGACATAGTCTGCTTTCCCAAGGCAGCTACCAGGGACTTGCGACGGCGCATCCTGCGTAGCTTGTGTCGCGTTATCTCCACAAGCCTCTACGAGCTTGTTTGGGGTGGGCCCCTTGGCTGACACAAACAGTTAAGACACAGTTGGCCGTTCGCTGAAAACCACTCGACCGGCAGGACCCAAGCGAAGCATACTCGAAACCGGCGGGCGAAGCGGAAGCGGGCTCTGGTGGAGACCAACCCGCCGAGGAATAGCCAGCCGGAAACTCATCCGCACGATGAGCGGGGGCGCGGCCATGGCCGGCTGCGCCTCCATCGGACGGATAGATTTCCCGATGCCTCGGAAAACTCATAAGGGAAGCTGCCGCAAAGCGGCATCCTTTTGCGCAACCGCGAGCAGTTCGAACTCGGCTGGCGGGCGGTAGCCCAGCGCCGAGTGCAACCGCTTTTCGTTGTAGACCTTCTCGATGAAGTGCTGAATCGACGCCCGCGCCTCGGCCAGGTCACGGTACTCCTGGCGGTAGACCTCCTCGTATTTCAGCGTCTTCATGAACGACTCGGCCCGCGCGTTGTCGTAGGGGTTCCCCGTGCGGCTCATGCTGATCTGGATGCCATGGTCCTTCAGCAAACCGGTGTAGTCTTTCGAAGCGTACTGCACGCCCCGGTCGGAGTGATGCACCAGCCCCTCGGCAGGCTGCCGCCGCTTCAGGGCCATCCGCAGCGCCTGGATGGTCAGTTCGTCTTCCAGCGTCCGCTCCAGCGCCCAGCCAACCACCCGCCGCGAGTAGCCGTCCAGAATCACCGCCAGGTAGACGAACTCCTCTTCCAGCCGGATGTAGGTGATGTCGGCCACCCACAGCTGATCGATGCCGGTCAGCGCCATCGCGCGGGCCCGGTTCGGGTACACGGCCAGGCCGTGCGAGGAATCCGTGGTCACCACGAACCGGCGCCGCCTCAGACACAGCAGGTTGTCCTCCCGCATCCGCCGCTTCACACGCTTGTGATTGACCACCCAGCCGCGCCGCCGCAACTCCTCGGTCACACGCCGCCAGCCGTAGCAGGGAAACTCCAGTGCGATCCGCTGGATGGCGTCGCGCAGTTCGATGTCGTGCGCCTTGGGCCGCGCCTCGGCATCAAAACGGTAGTAGCTGGACCGGCTCACTCCGGCCAACTCGGTCATCCGTTCCACACTCATTTCGCCGGCCTTGTCTTGTTCGGCGATCTCCCCGTGGATGGCGGCTTTCCAGTCAGTGCCTGCAGCATCCGCTGTTCTTCGATGCGCTGCAAGCACCCCTTCAAAAAATCGATCTCCAGCGCCTGCTGGCCAACCTTGCGCTCCAGCTCTGCCACCTGGCCTTCGGCCCAGCGCCGCTTGCCCAAACCGGGAAAAGCGTTGGCTGGCCCCTCCCGGAACTCTCGCCGCCAGCGGTGCAACACGGTCGGGTTGACCTCGAACGCCCGCGCCACCTCGGCCGCCGAGGCCCCAGCTTCCATCCGCTGCACCGCCGCCAGCTTCATCTCACGCGTGAACTTCCGTCGATACTTTCCCATGACTCAATTCTCCATTCAATGAAAATCGAGTCTTAACTGGTTGTGTCATTTCGGGGGCCCAGTCCA
>CAYUZM010000518.1:0-4869 GCA_964449665.1 uncultured Solibacteraceae bacterium | reverse complement strand
CGGCTTGGGCATGCGGTCGAACTCTTCGGCCGTCACGTTGTGAGCAATTTTGAGGCTGGCAAAATCGATCAGCGGGGCGCTGTCGGTGACTTGGACGGTTTCCGTCGTGGAACCTACGTTGAGCGTCTGCTCGATTCTGAGCTCTTTACCCACGAGGAGGTTGATGTCGGCCACTTCGGCCGAGGTAAACCCCGTACGTTCGTAGCGGGCCACATAACGGCCCGGCTCGACGTCGCGAAGTATGTAGCTACCGTCAGATCCAGTCGTCGTAACGAGAGTCTTATTGGACTCTTTGTTAGTGATCGAGACTTTCACGCCAGGCATGGCGGCTTTGGTGGAGTCGGTAACGACTCCCGAGATTGTTCCAAAACGCTCCTGGGCCGTGGCGATAGCGCTGGCGGCAAGGAGAAGGAGGAGAGAGAAGACCGCGGTGTGGATCTTGTTCGGTTGCCAGTAAGCAACGGAACTCCACGCCCGCGGGATTGCGGTGTGAATTTGTTTCATATGCCCTTTCCCTAAAACAGCAAATTGAACGCATCCCCCTGGGTCAGGAGAGAGCATCCTGGGTCCCTGGGAGCCACCCAACTCACTACCCCGGCATGGTAAACCGAGGCATCTAACAGCAATCCACCGGCCATCCACCGGGGATTGGACTCATTTAATTTCTGAATGTATACATGAGTCCTGAAGCTGCGAGATGACTAATGTGTAACACGAAACAACTGTATTGGATACAGCTACGGACGAGAAAATCCGGTGCTGTCAGGTAAAAAGATGAATTCCACCCACATAGTGGTGGTTGTAGATCGAGATTGGGGTAATTAGCGCGAGCGGGTGATTTCGCCCACTAAGGTTGCGATGGCGGAGTCACGGAACGCCGCGCCGCCGGACAACAAATTGTCGAGGGACATGTAATTATAGGGAACGTCCGGCCAAACCCCTACATTTTCAACATAGTGCGTGACCGGATAACCCTGGATTGCGGCTTCGCGGGCGCGATACATCAAACTCAGCGTGGTCGAAGTGGCGAATTCCGAGTACGGGGCGCTCTCGCGGGGCTGGACAGTTCCACCGGCACCGTTGGTGCGGAAGCCGAAGATGGGGCCGCGGCGGGCGTCCTGGAAAGAGGCGGCGAAGAGATCGCCCGCGGAGGCGGTGAGTTCGTCGGCCAGCAGGATGGCGGGCTTGGAATAGACGATGGCGGCGGCGGTGCGGTCTGCCGAGTCGGAACAAATCGGAAGAGGGGCCGTGCGCCCACGGGAACGGCCGGCGGCGGAGAGAACCTCGTCGAGGAATCCCTGGTAAGTGGCGATCAATTGCGGCGGCGCGCCGGCGGCGGTCAGCGCGTCCACCGCATCCTTGTAAAAGCTGGCGTAGACGTAGCTGGCGCGAATCTCGAAGAGTGCGGTGCGGAAACCGCCGGGAATGACGCGGCGCAGAAGCTCGTCGGCGTAGCAGGCGTTGCCGCCGGGGTTGCGCATGATGTCGAGAATGAGGCCGTCGGTGTTTTCGTTGAAGAACTGGATTTCGGTTTCGAACTGGCGCAGGGTGGCGGCGGGGGTGTTCTTGGGCGTGAACGTGGGAATGCGCAGGTAGCCGATGCGCTGGCCGCCGGAGGTAAAGGTTCCGGAGAAATAGTCGTCGGTGGAGAGGCGTCCCAGACGTTGGACGAAGCCGGCCGGGAGGGTGAAGCCGGGACGGCTGCCAAAGCTGAGGATGGCGTGGTCCGGAGACTCGACGCGGGCGTTCTGGAGTGGCGCGAGCGCCGTGACCCAGGGCGGGAAATAGTCGTCCGGCTCGGCCGCGCGGAATTGCGCCGCGCGGGATTCGGCGGCACCTGACTGGGCGGCGCGGGTTTCGGCTGCGTTCGCTCGCATAAACGTGGCGGGCGGCGAGGCGCGGAAAACGGGTGAAGGCGTTGTGCCGCCCTCTTCGAGCGGTTGGCCGGACTTGGATACGGGAATCGTATAGGTTGCCTCGGCGCCGGTGGTGCGCGACTTGATTGTGAAATCGACGGTGTCGCCGATCTTGTAGGCGAGCGGGTCCGTGATTTGGGTCCCGATGAAGACGCGGCCCAGCGCGGCGCGGCGGCGGGCCCAGACGTTGGCGGCCGGCACGAGCAGCGAGTTGGCCTGGATGACCTCTTCCACGGGACGGCCGTTGACGAGCACGACTTCGTCGCCGATCTGAATGGGGAACTGTGCGGCCGGAAGTTGCACCCGGCTGATGCCGTCGACGATGGCCTTGCCGTCGTAGATGTCGGCGTGCAGCGGAAGCGAGTAGCTGAAGCTGGAGTAGAGCTGGAAGCTCGCGTGGGAGTCCTGGAGCGAGGCGACGTACTGGCCCATCACCTCGTAAAATTCGATGTCGGTTTTCGTCGCGCGGGCGCGGGCGATCCAGGGCGAAAGGTTGTAGAGGTCGAAGCCGATGACGTCGCGCTTCCACTCATAGGGGCCGTAGAGCTTGGCGTATTCGGCGGCGGCAATGCGGAGGTCGAGTTCCTTCTGCTCGGCGGTGAGCGCGGCCGAAGCGGGAGAGGCGAGCAGCGAGAGCGCGAGAGCGGCGCAGGGAAGGGAGGCGAGTTTCATGCTCATTGCTTCCTTTCAATCTCCTGGAGAATGGCTTCGGTCACGGCGTCGCGGAAGGGAATGCCGGCTTGGAGGAGGTTGTCGAGCGACATGTAATCGTAAGGCAGATCGGGGTAGACGCCGGCGTTTTCGACGTAGTGAGTCGAGGGGTAGCCGGGGTTGTTCACCGGCGCGCGGCGATGGTGCATGGCGATGGTGGCCGAGCTATTGGCTTCCGAATAAGGACCGGTTTCCCAGGAGCCGATGGTGCCTCCGGCGCCGTTGGTGCGGAAGCCGAAAATGGGTCCGCGGGCGGCGTCCTGCAGAACGGCGGGAAATGCGTCGGCGGCCGAGGCCGAGTATTCGTCGGCGAGCACGATCAGCGGCTTGCGATAGGCGGTGGCGTGGGGAAGGCGGTCGAGCGTTTCGGCGCAGATGGGCAAGGGCCCGGTGCGTCCGCGGAGTTCGCTGTTGGCGCGGGCGATATCGCGGTAGTTCGCCTCGGCGAGGGCAACCACGTGCGGAGGCAGACCGGCGGCCATGGCCGACTGCCAGGCCGTGTGAAACGACTGCACCCACCCGCGCGAGGCGCGTATTTCACGGCCGATGCCCCGGAAGGCGTAGGGAATCACGCGGCGCTGGATCTCTTCGTTGTAGCAGGCGCTGCCGCCGGAGTTGCGCATGACATCGATGACGAGACCGTCGGTGTTGGCGTTGAAGAAGGTCATCTCGGTTTCGAACGCGGCGAGCGCGGCGGTGGCGGAGATGGACGGAGAAAAGGTGGCGATGCGGATGAAGCCGATGCGTTTGCCGCCGGCTGTGTAGGTTCCCGAGAAGTAGGGGTCGGAGCTGAAACGGCCCAGGCGCACGGTGAAGCCCGGCGGCAACACGAAGCCGGGACGCGCGCCGAAGCCAAGGACGTCGAATGCCTCTTCGTGCGCCTGGCCCCAGGGTTCGGCGTGAGCGACGTCGGAGGCCAGCGGGGCGAGGGGCGCAAGCCAGGGCGCGAGGAGTTCCGTGGTGACGCGTTCGGCCGAGGAATGGGCTGCGTAGGCGGCACGAGGGGCCGCGGTGAGCGGGGCAGCGGCGAGCGGAGCTGCGGAGGCCGATTCGAAGGCGGGCGACGGTGTGACGCCGCCTTCGGCGAGCGATTGGCCGAACTTAGTCACCGGGATCAGATGGGTGGTCTCTTCTCCCGTCGTCCGCGAGCGAATGACGAACGCCAGTTCATCGCCCATCAGCGCGGCGCGGGCGTTCGAGGTTTCGGAGGTGCTGAACAGGCGCTGCAGCGCGGTCCGGCGGCGCGCCGAGTTGTTGGCCGAGTAGACCGTCTTTCCATTGCGCTCGACGACTTCGGCGATGGGCACGCCGTCCACCGAGACGATCTCATCGCCGATCTGGAATGGGAAATCGGCGGCGGGAAGCATCGTGCGGTTGATGAAGTCGATGCGGGGGACGTTTTCGTAGTAGTCGGCGTGCACGGGCAAGCTGGCGCGGAAGCTCGAGTAGATGCCGTAGGAGGAGTGCGAGTCCTGCAGCGAGGCGACGTATTCGCCGCAGACCTGGTAGTAGTCGAGGTCCGTCGCGGTGGCGCGGGCGCGGGCGATCCACGGAGCGAGGTTGTAGAGGTCGAAGCCGAAGAGTTCGCGCTTCCATTCGTAGGGCGCGTAGTGTTTGGCGTACTGCGCGGCGAGCGTGCGCAGCTCGAGTTCCTTTTGATCGGCGGTGAGGCCGGCGGAAAGAACAGGCGCGGCCGCCAGCGCGGCGAGAAGAAGAAGGGCTTTTCTCATGTTATTGGCCCTTGGCGATCTCGGCGAGGATGGCGTCGGTGAAGGCGTCGGTGAACATGCGGCCGCCGGAGAGGAGGTTGTCGCGCGTCATGTAGTCGAAATTGATCTCAGGCCGGACGCCGACATTTTCCAGGCGGTTGGTGGTGCCGTAGTCGTCGGTTCCGATAAAGCGATTGCGGGCGCCGATGGACCAGGTGACCGAGGTGTTCGATTCCGAATAGAAGCCGGCGTTGGTGGAGTAGACCGCGCCGCCGGCGCCGTTGGTGCGATAACCGAATAGCGGGCCGCGGCCGGCTTCCTGGAGGATGGCGGCGGCGTAGTCGGCGTAGGAGATGCTCAGCTCGTCGGTGAGCACGACGACAGGTTTGAGGTAGGCGACGATGTCGCCGAAGCGGTTGCGGGCGGTGTCGCGCTCGAGTGTGAGCGTGCAGCCGGGCAGGACGTCAGTGAGGCCGCGGTTCTTGTTGTAGGCCTCGCGGACCTTATCGAGCATGAGGCGGAACTGGGCGAGC
>CAYUZM010000517.1:0-4874 GCA_964449665.1 uncultured Solibacteraceae bacterium | reverse complement strand
CCATTCAATGAAAATCGAGTCTTAACTGGTTGTGTCATTTCGGGGGCCCAGTCCACGCTAATTTTAGGGAGTCGCTGTCGTCAAGTCACTGAACATCTTCTTCTTGTACCTGAAGGTGAACAGGTCCCCCGCCCGCGGCGCGTTCGCAGGCACGAAGGCCAACACAAACCCGCTGAGGCTGTAGTCATGCCCCAGCGCCAGCGTCACGCCGTTGCGCGTGATGATGAGCGCTTCGCCGCTCACTGGCTCGCTCGGCAGCTCCAGCACAGCCGTGTCGCCCGTGAACAACTGCGCGAAGTACTCTTCGTCGGGCAGCTTGATCGTGGGAAACACCACGGCCAGCTCGAAGCCTTCGGACGTCTGCACCAGCTCGACGCCGGTGCGCAGCTTAGCGAAGTCCATGCGCCCGGCAGGTGTGACGATGACAACGGCGGGGCCGGCGATGCTCGCGGAGGGCCGCGCATTGGTGAGCGGGTTCGTCTGCGCATTCAGCGCCGAGCCGACGATGAGGAGAGAAGGGAGAATGGTTCGAAACAGAGGGTCCATGCCCTTTGATCGGCGACCAGGGCAGAAACGGCACGCGGCTTCCAGGGGTGATCCCCTCTCGCAGACCGGTCGTAGCCACTTCCACGGGTTGGCGACGGTCCTCCCATTAAGGGGACTGATCGATCTTAGCCGCGACGTCTGCCATGATACGATCAGCCAGCATTCCCTATTTACACAGCGTCGTGTTGCAGAGAGTAACGCATGCAGGAACTCACGTTGTTCATACAAGCCGTGGCCACGGTGGCCGTTCTCGGAACGCTCATTGTCTATTGGCGACAGCTTTTAGCGATGCGCGATCAACTCTCCGCGATACAGCAATCTGCCCGGAGCCAGAGTCTACTCACCCTTATCGACCTCCTTCAGCAGCCTGCAGCGGTGGAGGCTCGGCGCGTCCTTTTCAGTCTCGATGGAAAAGATATGGACAATTGGACCCAAGACGAACGCATTGCGGTGGAGCGTGCGATCTCCGCATACGACATCGCGGGAATTCTGATCCGCGACGGAGCGGTTCCGGACGGGAAGAAAATCTTGGTCGACAACTGGGGATACAGCATTAAGAAGTGTAATCGCATTGCGGGTGCCTACCTCGGCGAACTCCGTAAAACGCGTGGTCCCCACTACTGGGACGACTTCGAGTGGCTGGCGAACGAGGTGCCTGACGATGGTCACGCGGACTCACAACGGAGACCCTGAGATGCCTGCACCGGCCAGTACGTGCGCGAGCTCTTTTGACTCTGCACGAAATTGGCACTTGTGGATGGTCGGAAAGCACAGAAACTGCTAATACAATCAGACATTTCATGAGTCCGGCAGCAGCAGCCGCGCCTGCCGCGCCGACGCGATCCACTCCGTACGCAGATCCACGGCGCCGCGGTCAAGCAGAGCAGAAGGGCACTGGTCATTCATCAGGAGAGGGCCGTCAAGCGTCGGTCGAGTTTCTTCAGTTCGGGCAGGAGGTTCCTGTGAATGTTATCCCTTTCGGTCTTGGGATCGATTGGCTGGTGCGCCTTGAAGGAGGCATGCGCAAATTGCCCTCGCTTTCGTGCGAGTTGGTTGCATGCGGCGATCAGCTGTGTGTCTAGCGTTTGATGGTTGATGCCAAGCGGCAGCAGAATGTTGCGCAGGTGCTGTTCATTGATGCCATGGTTCTGTCTCAGACGGTAGAGGAAGGCGTTCACTGCCTTACTGACGGCGTCGGCGGAGATGGCTTCAAGTTCCTTTTTCTCGGCCGCGTGGTGATAGAGGATGACTCGTGAGAGGAGTGGCGTGCAACGGGCATGGCGTCGCCACTTTTCTTGCGCCCGGCTGACGAGATGTTCTGCGCGGTCTTCAAAGTAACTCTCGAGTTCCGCGTGGACTAAGAGGAGGTAGGCTTTCGTGTGGTCAATTTGGCGCTTTGTGTAGTGGCCGGTAAGGGAAAAGCTCGTAGGGAGAAAGTGCGATTCAAGCGTTGCGAGCCGTGCGATGACCTGGCGGAGCCGTCGTGACTGAGGCATCGATGCTGCTTTCGTCCCCTGGTGGTCGTTAGTGGTGCCCGATTTGGGGTAGCGTGACCTTCATGCCGAGGGTCTTTCCGAGTTGTTGTCCCCATAAGCGGAATCGGGTGTTTGTGGCCTGGATGCTTTTAGTCGTGAGCTCGATGGAGCGAAGGAAGGCTGCGTCGTTGCTGAGTGTTTCGAATGCGGCCTTGACGTTGGATTTCTTTGTGGTGGCTTTTTTTCTGACCCCATCCACGGCGAAGTAGTACACGATAATGTCGAAGATCGCCCTGTTGAATCGCGTCTCGTACGCACCATCTTTGCGCATCCGGAAGGTGTGTTGGCCGAAGATGTCGTACGCAGTCCGAATCGCCGATTCGAGTTCGTCGGCCTGTTGCCTAATCGTTGTTTCCTCGACTTTCCAAGAATCATTGAGCTTTTTGCAGGTATTATCGAGGAACTTTTTAAGGTTGCCAGCGTAGCTTGCGATGTTGTTTTGGAACGCGGCGTACCGAACGAAGAGTTCCACATCGCGCATGCGAAAGTCAGGCATCTTGATGCCGAGTGCACGATGGATGCCACCGGTCGTATTCGTGTACTCGGCGGCGTACCGCAGAAACGGTCCCGGGTGCAGCGCCTGCCGCAATTCTTGTGGGCTCAGAGGGAGCGTTTCGCTGTTGAGGCGGTGGAAAATTAAGTAAAGAACATCTTCTTTTTGCCAGTTCTTGACGACGACCGTCCTGATGGGTTGATTGTCAAACGCATTCAAATGGTTAAGTAAGCGCGAATCGTTCTTGAGGTCTTCGTAGGTCTTGGCGTTGAGTTCGCTTCGGAACTTCAAATTCGTCAGGGCGAGCGCCGAATCGGTGTTGATCCCTGCGAATTGTTGCAGGCTGAGAAGCCGTTGTTTGCCGTCGATAACGATGAACGATCCGCGACCGTCTTTTTCCTCTGCAAGCACAATCTGGGGGATCGGGAGGCCGAGCACGATGGACTCAATGAATCGGCTCTTCCGCTCGGCGTTCCATGCATCGCGCCGCTGGAAAATGGGATCGAGCTTGATATTGCCGCGCCGAAGTTGATCGATCAACGTCGCCGCCGTCCAATCCGTGCCGAACACCACCGCTTGGCCCAGAATATTGGGGTCAATTTCTGAAAGGTCGTCTTCAGACTCCGTAGGTTCGGATGCCTCGTTGAGGACAGAACTCTCGGTATCCTCCATTGATGATTGGATGGCTTTTGCTTTCTTTACTCGTTGCATCTTTTCCTCGTCGCGTCGTACCCCTGACAAGCGTAGCGCACACTGTTCCTGCGTCGAAGGTACGCGCGTCACCCGGCTGTAATGTCGCGTTTTAGATCGAACTGCCCGCCGGCCGCCGCGATGTCACCGTGACGTGCGCCGCCTGAGTTGCTGTCAGTGCCGACAGCCGACGCCATGCCAGGCCCGCGTCAAGCGGATCCACTCGCGCACGTGGCACGCGCGCGAGGCGTACGCATGGGAATGTGGGGGTCCCCTCCCCCCCGGTCCACATCATCCGAACCCGCACGAACGCCTCCCCGTATCGAAAGGTGTAGGTTTCGAAACACCAAAAGTTCCAAGCGGGAATCCTTCGCTTTCAACTACAAAGCGTCGTCGCCTTGTAACTGGTTCTGCGACGAGGTTCGACCGCAGGTGCTCCGTGCGGAGCTAGTATGAATCGTGAACGCTTGGGGTCCGTGTTCGACGCGATAGTTGGTTGAACTAAATGCGTGCGCGTCAATTCGACGGTTCCTACGTGGACTTTTGTGGTCCTCCCCGGACACTTTCGAACATCGCCGCGTATATAGTTAACAGGCACGGCGAATTGCCGGGCCGATAGCTCCCACCAGACGGCGCCTCGACCGCCAAGCGGAGATCGTCGTGGGTGGTTTCCCAAGGAGACCGCTCATGCGCGATCACGATCCCGCTCTGGACGAGGCCATTCAGACCGCCGCCGCCATCTTCGGCGACGTCCTCGTCCGCCTTCTTTTCCCGGAACGCGCCGAGCTTCCGGTTGACTTCCCCGAGACAGAGAGCGTGCATGTGACTGGTGGTTAACACTATGAAAACAGACTCTCAGATCCGCCTCCAGATCCACGCCTTGCAGCGTATGACGACTAGCCAGCTGCGGGCGAGGTACCGCGAGGTCTTCGGCCAGGAGACCCACTCCAACCACAAGCAATTCCTCTTCCGACGCATCGCCTGGCGCATTCAGGCCAACGCCTTGGGCGGGCTCTCCGAACGAGCTCGGCAAAGGGCGCTGGAACTCGCCGACGACGCCGAGCTGCGCATCCGGGCGCCGAAGAATTTCCTGCGAGAGGAGATCGACGAGAAGCGCACGGTGGACGCCAGGGTGGACCCCACTGCGGATCCACGGCTGCCGCTGCCCGGCTCCGCTCTGATCCGCCGGTACAGGGGAAAGGACGTCGTCGTGCTCGTGCGCGCCGACGGCGGATTTGAGTGCGAGGGGCGGATCTACACGTCTTTGAGCAAGGCCGTCAGCGAGGCCACCGGAGCCCGCTGGAATGGTTTTGCGTTCTATGGTTTGGGCCATCGACCGGGGGTGAAGCATGGCAAGCTCGTCTAGCGCCAACGCCCCGAAACGCGTCCGGTGCGCCATCTACACGCGCAAGTCCACCGACGAGGGCCTGAACCAGGATTTCAACTCTCTGGACGCCCAGCGCGAGGCGGCCGAGGCCTACATCAGCAGTCAGGCCGGCGAAGGCTGGGTAGTGCTGCCTGAACTCTACGACGACGGCGGCTACACGGGCGCGAACATGGAGCGGCCCGCGCTCAATCGGCTGTTAGCGGAATGCCAATCGCGGCGGGTG
>CAYUZM010000516.1:0-4882 GCA_964449665.1 uncultured Solibacteraceae bacterium | reverse complement strand
TGGCGCCGCCGTACTCGTCGCCGCCGTCGGGCACGCTTCCGCAGGAGTGATGCGGGAGCCAGTCTTTGCAGCCGTTGATGCCGACCATGTTCTTCAACGGACCAGTGATCCCCGACTTGCGGTGCGTCTTCAACTTCGGCAGATTGATCACCACCGGCGAGGAGAGCACCGATCCGGCAATGAGGTACTCATGACGCTCGGCGTTGTGGTGCTCGCGCATTGTGTGCGGGTTGTAGTTGGTGACACGGAACCGCCGCCAATCGCGGCCCGCGTGCAGGCTATCCACGCCCAGATCGACGGCTCGATAGCCGGCCGGATCGCCAGTCAAGGGCGTCGGATCGCATTTCATACCGCGCCGGTCAATGGTGCGCAGCGTTCGGAAGTCTCGCAGCGAAACCGTGTAGCCGTGCGAGGCGTAGAACACCGGCAAGCGGTCGATTTGCGTGGCCTTGCACATCCGCTCCCAATCGGCCGACTGCAGCGGAGCATCGCCCACAATCACATGGCCTTCGCGCCCCACGGCGAGACAGGCGTAGTCGCATACGGCACGCACGAGGCGCGGGTCGGTCACCACCCAGTGCAGCTTGCCGTCGCGATAGTGCTGGTGGTGCACCAGGTTGGGTTTGATCAGCACCTGGTCGCCCCGGTTCAGCAGCTCCGACAGCGGATTCCACTTTTTCGTTCCATAGTGGGCCGCGTCGAGCCCCATCGACCAGAACAACCGCCGTACCATTGCGTAGACCGGATTGGCCAGCTTTGCCGTCGGGAAGGGGGACTCAATGTACCTTTCCGGCGGCGACTGGTAGCGGATGTCGTCGTGCGCGGCCGCTTCGAGGTCGCGCAACACGGTCGCCTGGAACGGCGCCAACCGCGCGGCCCCGGCCGCCGGTATTGGGTGTCTAACCATAGAGGGAATCGCTCCTGTCAGCGGGCGAGGTTGACTACGCCTTCCCTTGCGCCGTGTAGTATTTGCTGTAGTGCCCGTAGTAGTAGTAGCTGGAACTGATCTCCTGGTGGACTTCGTTCAGCACAATACCCAGCACGTTGGCCCGCAGGCGGCGTAGCGTGGCCAGCACGCTCGATACCGCTTTGCGGTCGGTCTGGCCGGCGCGTGTAACAACGATGACCCCATCGACAATCGAGGCCATTTGCAGTGGCTCGGCAAACCCGAGTAGAGGCGGCGCGTCCAAAATGATGAGGTCGTAGGTTTCGCTCGCCTCCAGCAGCAGTTCTTCCAGTCCGCGCCCAATCAGATCGGAAGCCTTTCGCGACGGAGGACCTGCCGGCAGGATGTGCAACCCGGGGAGTTCCTCCGGCGTCGCCAGCAGAGTCTTCCAATCCTCCTCGGAGGTGAGGACATTGCTCAGCCCCTTGCCGGCGGGCAGATTGAATCTCTTGTGCACACTGGGGCGGCGCAGATCGCCGTCAATCAACAGCGTGCGGTGGCCTTGCTGAGCGTGAGCGATCGCCAGGTGCACACCCATGGTCGATTTCCCCTCGCTTGGCGAGGCGCTGGTGATAAGCAGGGACCGGATACGGCGGTCCACGTCAGAGAGCAGGATCGAGTTCCGGAGTGTTCGCACCGCTTCGTCGAATCCGCTGACCATGCCCTCCGGATGGTCGGCCGCGCGTACCAGCGCGGTTGACTCCGCGCCGTTCCAGGCCGGGCCCAGCCTGCCTCTCCAGTTCTTCACCGCGGGCAGGCTGCCAATGACTTCGGTGTTGAGCGTGCGGGAAACCTGTTCCGGGTCGCGGATTGTGTTGTCGAGCAAGTCGCTCACAATCGCCGCCGCGAACGCAAACACAGTGGAGAGCAGCAACGCCAGCGCAAAGTTCAGCTTGACGTTCGGAAACACCGGCAGGAAGCCCGGGCGCGCCGGATCGGCAAGCCTCACGGCTGAGTTCTGAAAACCGGCGTTGATGCCCGCTTCCTTGATTTTGCGCACCAGTTCCTCATAGAGCTTTTTGTCGGCTTCGGCCTCGCGCTTCAACGCCTGGTATTCGAAGGAGCGCGCATTCAACCGGTCCAGTTCGGTCTTCGTCGAACCAACCTCTTTCTGCAGCATCGACTCGCGGCTGAGCGCCTGCTGCAGCTCGATTTCGACACGGGATTGAATGTTGAGGCGGGCCGCTTCGAGCGCGCGTTGAATCTCGGTCACCTTGGCCGAAGCGCGGCGGAACTCGGGGTGGTTGGCTCCATAGTGGGCCTTCACCTGCACGAAGCTCTCCTGGGCATCGTTCAGTTTGTCGGTGAGCCGGCGCAGATCCTCCCCTTGCGCCGAAGTCTGCAACGCCTCAATGGCTCCGCCCTTCACCGATTGATACATCGCGTCCCGGCGCACGCGGTCGGCCTGCGCGTTCGTGAACTCTGTGTTCAACTGCAACAGGCGCGCCGACAGAATGCTGGTCCGCTCCTCCGGGTTGATCACGTTCAGTTCGCGTTCAAAGTGCGATAAGGCCATCGAGGAACGCTCCATCTTGGCGCGCAACTCGTCCAACTGCTTCTCCATGAACGACGAAAGGCTGGCCGACGACCGGATCCGGATATTGTAGGTGTGTTCCAGGTAGGAGTGCGTAATCGAATTGGCGACATCGGCGGCCAGTTGCGGGTCGGGCGAGCGATAGCTGACCAGAAGTAAATAAGTGCTGGGCGGGCGCGTCACCTTCAGGTTGGGTAGCAACACGGGCGCTTCGCCAGCCCGCGAATGCGCGATCGCCGTGGCGCGGTCTTCCAGCCGGCCCTCCTTCTCCAGCAGCGAATACTTCTCGGCCACCGGACGAAGCACGGAGTCCGATTGAATCAGCTTGATCTGGGTGGCGAGAAACTGGTCCGAATCATTGATCGTGTTGCGGACCGACTCCTGGCCGATCACTCCTTGCGGCGTCTGGCGGTCGACATCGATGGTCGCGGTCGACTCGTAGATCGGTGTGATGCGAGTCGAGATGACCAGGGTCGCAATCGAGCAGATCATCACAAAGGCGAGCATCTTCCAACGGTGCCGCTTGATCACCCAAAGGTAGTGCGACAACGGCATCGAGGTGCCGTCCTGATCGGGCTCCGGCAACGGGATTCCGCCGCCATGGGGCATCAGCGCGAATCCAGGCACGCGGTTCGGATCGGGAAGCATCAAGCTCCGGTCGTTTCGTTCATCAGCCATCTCAAAAGCTCCAATCGGTTCCACTCATCCGTGGGCGGGAAGCCGCGCCTAGCGCGACGCTCCCCAGATCAATACTCCCGACGCCGTTGCCGACCCGAACCCGACAATCCGTTCGAGCGCCGTCACGCCGATACGCTTTCCCCGGTTGTCGGGAATGTAGAGGATGTCATTGGCCAGCAGCGGAATATCGGGCGCCTTGCGCTGCATGATCTTGTTCAACTCGAGCGGGATCTCGTTCTTGGCGCCGCCGCCGGCTTCGCGCCGGAAGATGTACGCCGTATTCGAGGCAAACGGCGCCAGGCCTTCGGACAATGCCAGCAGCTTGAGCACGCTCGTGTCGGTCGCATCGGTCACCGTATAGGCGCCGGGCTTCTTGATATTGCCGACCACGAACACTTTGCCCGCCTCGGGTACGCGAATCTCTTCTCCACCGCTCAGCGCAATGTTGAACTCCGGATCGGCGGCGTCAATCAACCCCTTCACGGGAATTCGCTGCACGAGCGAGATACTATCTCCGCTCGCGCCTTCCTGCCGCCGCGTGACCAGAATCTCCGAACCGGCATCGGGTGAAAGTCCCTCGGCACGGGTGACGGCGTCCAACAGCGACACCGGCCCCACCGCCTGGAATGTCGTCGGTTTCCGTACCGCCCCCATCACGCTGATCGGGCGGCTGAAATACTCCACGATGGTGACCGTTACCACCGGGTCGACGAGAATCTCGCCGTCGCGCAATGCCTGCGCAATGCTCTGCTCCAGGTCCATCGGAAGCTTCCCCGCCGCCGGAATGCTGCGGCGCAACATCGGAAGGCTCAGATGGCCGGAGGCGCTCACGCGCACGCTTCGCGTCAATTCGGGCGCGCCATAGACACTTACGGCCAGAAGATCGTTGGGGCCGATCTTCTGCGCCGGAAGGTTGCCGGATGGCGCGGCCGCGGGCACCGTCTGTGCGGGCAATGCCGCACTGGTCACGAACATCGCCAGCAGGAAAAGGACCAATCGCATCTTCCCGTACTCCTCACGTCTTTTCTTGTCTCTAGGAATGGCTGGAGGCGTCGGTGGCCGCCCGTGGAGCCGCCATCTCCGGAATGTCGGAGAAGGAAACCTGTTGCGAGGTTCCGGTGGCATCCAGCAGATGCAGGAGTTGTCCCACACGCGATTCCAGCTCACTCACTTTGTAGTCGAGATGGCTGATGCGGTGGTTGGCCTGCGATTCCTGCTGCGGATCCTGCTCCAGGCGCGACAGCACGGAACTGCGCGCAAAATCGGAGATGCTGCGCGCGCCAAATGACGCGCAGCAATCGCGCAACTTTTCAAACTCATCCTCGCTCAGACGGAAGTTGACTAGGCGGTTTCTGGGTCTCAAAACACTCATGGCATTCCTGGGGGAGAGAGAGGTCTGGTCGCAGGCGGCAACTGCCCGCCCGGCCCTGACAGGCGCGCTTCGACAGGCGCGCGTCACATTAGCTATCGGTCGTTTTCGGGCGAAGAAGAGGAAAACAAAAGTTTTCTTTTCCGCCTTCCTTCTTGGTAGTGGATACGCAGAGTTCTTCCTCTCAACTACAGGGAAGACACGAGCGGAGCCCAGAGAAAACTGATGTGTGACACGTGGCCCGGGAATGCTCTCCCGATTGGGTTAGGTTGACGGCCTACTCCTGCACAGTGGGGTAGGTACTGCCCAACTGCCCCAGCTACCTCTGGTACGTCCAAGGGTCGTAGCGGCTCTC
>CAYUZM010000515.1:0-4883 GCA_964449665.1 uncultured Solibacteraceae bacterium | reverse complement strand
GTGCGGGGCGGGCCCCCGGGCACGGCGCTCCGCGTGAACATCAACGGCACCGACCAGCTCTGGACCCTCGGGCCACGCGTGAGCCCGCCGACCTCCGCCGGCACGCCGGTCATCATCGGCACCGACAACGGCCGTCCGATCATCGGCCACATCGGCCCGGGCACGGGCAACCTGGCGCCTGGCGGCATTCCGGTCGTCACCGCCAATTCGAAAAGTACCCCCTACCGATTAGCTTTGGACGCCGTGATGAACCGCGAAGTGTCGGGCGGCGCGAGCGCCTGCATTTCCTTCCGCTACTGTCGCGGCAAGGTGACGCCCTGACAGGGGTTGAAGGTGAGCATGCGCCATTCCACGGTCTTTGCTAGCGCCTGCTTCAGAATCATGTTTTTGTATTGAATGGTCCTCGCGGAGAGCCCACGCTCATGCATCGCGTTGGAGAGCGATTAAATCTCAATAGGCGAAATCTTTGCCAGCGGACGGCCCGCGAGAATGGGCAACACATAACGCTGGAGCACCTCTCGATAGCCCACGAACGTCTTCGGTCTGAGTTTCTTCTTCGCGATACCTTCCAGCCAGCTTTCGAGGAACTCGTGCAGCGTATCATTTGCTGGCCTTACGGCGATTCCCAAGTCGCGGTCGCGAAGCGTTTTGGTAAGCCAAGTTTGCGCATCCTTCTTCGTGCCGTGAACCGTCTTGTTGAGGTATTGGCGTTTTCCATTTGGGGCGCGCCCGAGGAAGACTCGTACAAGCCACTTTCCCTCGCCCCGCGCAATGATCTGGCCATCCATCATTGGATTGTGGTGCGTCATGCGACTGACGGGGCAGCGGCAACTTTTTGCGCGGACGCGGCGCGCGGGAGTTCTATTTAGATAGATACCTAAAAAGTCCCCTGCAACTCATACCCTTGAGGACCAGCGTGGAAAGTATAGCTCCTGCGCAAGGTCAAGCTCCCGCGAGCGTGGTCCGCCGACGGGAGCAGGCATGAGGCGTCGCAAACGCAAGATGAGCGCGTCACGGAATGCCTTGCGGTTAGTCCTGAGTTCATCAGCATGCCGAACGTGCAGCAGTTCCATGATCATCTCGGCCGTCCGGTGGACGTCCCGTGATGTCGGCTGGGCACCGGCGGCTTCTTCACTCATGACGCTCGTCTTGGACCTACGTTTTTGGGGTTTTGGCGGGTCTGTGGCGCGTGATTTGGTGTTGATGGTCCGCGCCAGCTTGGAGCACAGTTGCTCGAAGCAATCGAAATAGCAAGCCCTCCTCCTGGAGGTTCGTTTGATTTCCGTACAAGCGCGCCTCTTGTTCGTCCATCTAGAATGACTACAACGCCATGCACATTCTTCGCCATCTCTTGAGGCTGACTGCGTCCATTGCAGGCGTCCTCATCATTACAGCTGCCGGGCGCGCGCTGTGGGAGGTCAATGCGACAACAATTTCGTTTGCGTACCTGCTGTTCGTGCTGATTGTGGCCAGCACATGGGGGTTCATCGAGGCTTCCGTTGCATCCATTACGTCGACTGTTCTTCTAAATTACTTTTTCTTTCCTCCGGTAGGCACTCTGACAATCGCAGATCCCCAGAACTGGGTTGCTCTCTTCAGCTTTCTTGCTAGCTCGCTCATTGCCAGCAGGCTTTCGGCGGTAGCCAAGCGTCAAACGGTCGACGCCATTGAAAGGCAGCAGGACGTCGAGCGGCTTTACACGTTCAGCCGGTCGCTGCTGCTGATCAGCGGCCCCGAACCATTCCCCAAGCAACTCGCCCAGAGGCTCGCCGAGGTTTTCTCGCTGGAGGCAGTCGTACTCTTTGACCGCCGGGCAGACGCGATCTATCGCGCTGGGCCATCCGAGTTTGAAGGTATGGATGAGCAACTCAAGGAAGCGGCACGGCAGGGTACGACATTCCAGGATGCGACAAAACGACGGGTGGTTACCGCAGTTCGTCTCGGATCCGAACCGATAGCCAGTTTGGCGTTACAGGGGCAGCAGATCTCCGATCCCGTGCTCCAAGGTATCAGCAACCTCATCGCAATCGGATTGGAGCGTGCCCGTGCCCAGGACCTGGCGCACCAGGTCGAAGCCGCTCAACAAACCGAACGTCTGCGAACCGCTTTGATTGATGCCATGGCGCATGAATTCAAGACCCCCCTCACCTCCATCAAAGCCGCGACGACATCTCTACTGGCCGATCCAACGCAGCCGGAGTCCACTAGGGCGGAGCTTCTCAAGATTGCGGGCGAGGAAGCCGACCATCTCCAGAACCTAATCGATAATGCGCTCGAGCTAGCGAAGCTGGATGAGGCTCACATCGACATCAAGCCGGAGCCAGCAGATTTGGGCGAAGTGGCTCAAGAGGTCGTGAATGCCATGCAGGTTGCAATTGATGGGCGACCGGTCCAAACACACTACGACCTGCGAGCCCCTCAAGTGCCGCTGGACAGACGCCTGACAAAGGTTGCGATTAAACAGGTCATTGACAACGCTCTGAAGTATTCCCCTCCGGGCACTCCGATCGATGTCCGCACCTACACCAGTGACGGAACCGTCTCGCTGGAGATTACAGATCGCGGCGACGGGATTTCTCCGCAGGAGCAGCCACGGATTTTTCAGAGGTTCTATCGAAGTCCCGGCGTCGAGAAACAGATTCCAGGTTCCGGCCTTGGGCTAAGCATCGCCCACCGCATCTTGCAGGCGCACAATGGAGACCTGGTGGTTGTGAGCGCACCGGGAACCACAACCTTCCGAATGACGCTACCGCTGAACGCTAGAGAATAAGGGGGGCCCATTGAGTGCTGGTCGAATTCTGGTTGTCGATGATGAGCCGCAACTCCGGCGCATCATGCGAACGACCCTGACGGGCGCCGGCTATGAGGTAGACGACGCGAAGACGGGAGAGGGGGGTCTAATCAAGGTGCGGGAATTTCTCCCGGACCTGGTCCTGCTGGACATGAACATGCCGGGCATGGGGGGACTCGCGGCGTGCAGGGAGATCCGGGCTTCCGCCAACATCGCCATCGTCATGCTGACGGTGCGCAACGCCGAGGCAGATAAGGTGGCAGCATTAGACGCCGGCGCCGACGACTTCATCACAAAGCCCTTCAGTACGCCGGAACTCCTGGCGCGCATCCGGGCTGCGCTCCGGCGTGTACCAGCCGCACAATCATCGGCATCCCAAATTCGAGTGGGGGATCTGAACATCGATTTTGTCGCTCGAACTGTAACGAACGGAGACAAGACCGCGCATCTCACGCCCAAAGAGCTGGACCTGCTCCGGTACCTGACCCAGCGCCTCAATGAAGCTGTACCGCACCGCGAGTTGCTCCAGGCGGTTTGGGGCCCGGACTACGGAGACCAGGTAGATTACCTGCGCGTCTTCATCAAGAACCTTCGCAAGAAGATCGAACTCGATCCGGAACACTCGGAGTACATCAAGACCGAACCTTGGGTGGGTTACCGGTTCACCGATCCGGGAAGCCATTCTAAGCCGCGGCAATGAATTGGCGCCGTATTCGGTTCTTGTTTTCCACGCTGGCGATATTGGTCCTCGGCTACGTGGCTTACTCCGCCATCGACACGATTGGACAGTTGGACGCCATCGAACGGGATCGGGACCGATGGCAACGCCCGCACGATATCATCGGCGCGTTGGGTCTCCACCCGGGTTCCACAGTGGTCGATTTGGGATCGGGAGCCGGTTACTTTGCCCTGAAGATCGCAGCGGAAGTCGGACCGCACGGACGCGTCGAGGCGGTGGACCTGCGGTTGCTGTCGCTGCTGTTCCTGAAGGCCAGAGTCCTGCGCGACGGCCGCCACAACATCCACGCCTCGGTTGCCACGCCAACGGATCCGCAACTCACCCCGAATTCAGCGGACGCCGTGCTGATCTGTAACACGTACCACGAATTTGCCAACCCATGCGGGATGCTGGGACATGTCATGAAGGCCCTTCGACCGGGTGGCCGGCTGGTCATCGCGGACCGCGAGCCTCATCCGGGCGGGGCCACGCATCACGAGGTCGCATTGAGCCAGGCTGTGGCAGACGCGCAGGCGGCAGGATTCCAGGTCGAGACGACAGAGACTGCCCTGCTGGTCGACCCGGAAGCCGAGACGTGGTGGCTGTTAGCGGCTCGAAAACGCTGACAGGACATGCGCGAGATGGCGCCGTAGAGCGTGCAGGCGCACGTCATGTCGGCGAAAATAGGCGCCATCTTCATAACTTCTTCATGCCTTTTCTATGACTTCTTTAGGTCCTGGAACCTAGGATTGCTTGTGGGAGATGAAGATATGGCGCTCGCACTGAACCGAACGATCCGCCCAGCGACCGGGTATCCAGAACACCCGTCGTCCGCGGCGCCCGAAACGCAGCTAGACATCGACGTTGTATTCACTTCCGTGCCGGCGACGCTGACAGCGCTCAAGAAGGCGGCGGAACTCGCGCACCGGTTGGGCGGACACATTACCCTACTGGTTCCCCAGGTGGTGCCATTCCCCTTGCCCCTGGAAAGCCCTCCGGTCTTACTCGACTGGAATGAGCGGCGCTTTCAGATGATTGCCGAGGAGAGCCCGGTGGAGACCACCGTGCACCTGTATTTGTGCCGGGATCGCCAAGCCGCGCTCCTGAAGGTGCTGCGCCGGAACTCGTTGGTGGTGTTGGGCGGGCCTGGGGGCTGGTGGCCCACGTCAGAAAGACGCCTGGCGCGCAGTTTGCGCAAGGCCGGGCACGAAGTCATTTTTGCGGAAACGGAGTAAACACCAATGCTTGATTTGTTCTATCTCGGGACAGGTTGCCTGTTTTTGCTGGTTTGCTGGGCCTTCACGAAGGCTTGCGACAAGCTTTAGGAGAAACGTATGGACTACATCATTGCCGGCGTCGCTTCGATCGCCCTGT